>CAWVXN010000178.1:0-6252 GCA_963933695.1 uncultured Myxococcales bacterium
GTAGGGGATCGTCGCCGAAGCGGGTGGGATCTGTCGCGCGGAGCACTCCCGCCTCAAGATCCCGCCGGCCGCCGTGGGGGTCAAGGATTTCGCCGGTCAGGGGATCCAACGCCATGCTGTTGAGGGTGAGATCGCGTCGCCGAGCGGCGGCGGTGAAGTCGAGTTCCGGACTCTCGGCCACGGTGAAGTCGATATCGAGACCGGCCAGGCGCAGGGACTCAAAGCTTTGTCCCATCCGAATCGGGCGACCGAACTCACCGAGGTACTCCGTTAATTGATCGAGGTTGCAGCCGAGGACCTCGACGTCTTGATCCCGAGCCGGGCGCCCCAACAATTGGTCGCGGACCGAGCCGCCCACGATCAGCGCCCGTCCCCCGGCCTGGGCAATATGGCGCGCGATGGCCGCGATAGTGACTTCCGGTTGTTGGGGTGAGCTAGAGGGCACGGGGGAAAGCCTGCCACAGATGAACCGCGCGCCCCTCCTCGGGGAAGGCGGTGGGGGCCAGGGGCTGGGTCGGTTTTTTCACGGCCGTATCACCCCGCCGCTCGTGTCACCGGGCCAGCATGACGTAGAGGGCACCTCGCCCGCCGTGCTGGGGTTGAGCCGGGGCGCAGGCCGCCACGATCTTGCCCAGGGCCGGCTCCCTGAGCCAGTCGGCCAGGCCCTCGCGCAGGCGCGCGACGCCGTCCGGCGAATGATGCCCCTTGCCGTGGACGATCAGGACGCAGGCCTCCCCGGCCTTTGCCGCCGCGGCCAGTGCCGCGTGGACTCGTCTCCGTGCCGAGGGCAGGTCTGCGCCGTGGAGGTCGACTTTTCGGGTGCAGTCGAGATGGCCGCGTCGCAGTTGATTGAATTCCCGTGCCCGTACCGATGAGCGCCGGCCGAGCAAGGGCTCGTCGGGGTTGGCAAATTGGAGTTCGAGCCCGGGGGCGCCGGAGCTTGGACTCGAGGCGTCCGCGGCCTCGCCCGATTCGGGCCTCGGATTAGCCGGGACCTCGGGAGGGATTCGAGGGCCGGGCTCCAGGCGTTCGAGGTCCTCGATATTGTCGGCGAGATCGGCAAAGGAGCGCGCGTCATCGGGAGAGTCCGTATCGTTTTTGCCCCCGCCCGTCATGATTCGGATTGCACCGACGAGCTCTGACGGAGCCGGGCGCGGTGGGGCCGAGGGCTGGCTTGGCCGAGCAGCGCCAGAGCCTTCCGGGTGGGACCGCCGTGGGGTAGGTCGGCGAGGCCCGAGGGTGCGAGCCAACGGTGGGCCTCGATGCCTTTTCGCTTGACTCGCCCAGTGAACTCGGCGATGCGAAAGACGTGTAGGCGCAGTCGCCGATGACTGAAGAGGTGCTCCACGGTTCCCGCGGTCTCGAGGCCGGTCACCTCCAAGCCCAGGGATTCGGCCAGGCACCGACGGAGACCGGCTTCGGGGGCTTCCCCCGGCTGCAAATCGCCGCCGGGGAGTTCCCAGAGCCCGCCGAGCAAGCCACCCTCGGGTCGTTGCACGCCGAGGACGCGCCCTCGGCGTTCGATCCACCCAGCGGTGGCCTCCACCCGCCGCACGGCAGTGCGCTTTTTCTTGATGGGCAGGCTTGCGGGATCTCCCTGGGCCCGAGCGACGCAGGGCGACTCCAGGGGGCATCCTTCACAAGCGGGTTTGCGCGGCGTGCAGACCGTGGCGCCGAGTTCCATGAGGGCCTGGTTGAGATCGCCGGGACGGGGACCGGCGACCAGCTCGCTGGCCAAGTTCCAGAAGCGATCGATCACCTTGCGCTCGCCCACGTCTTCGCGAATGCCGACCAGTCGTGCGAAGACTCGAATCACATTGCCATCGACGATGGGTTCCTCGCGGTCGAAGGCGATGGAGGCGAGGGCGCCCGCGGTGTAGCGCCCGATTCCCTTGAGTTCGCGCAACGACTCGGCTTGGTCGGGCAGGGCCCCACCCCAATCCGACACGACGCTCTGGGCGGCGCTGTGGAGATTGCGGGCCCGGGAGTAGTAACCGAGCCCGGTCCACAGGCTATAGACGCTTTCGAGGTCGGCGCGTGCCAGGCTCGCCAGGTCGGGGAAGTGTTCGAGGAACCGCGTGTAATAGGGAATGACCGTATCGACCCGGGTTTGCTGGAGCATGGTCTCCGAAACCCAGATCGCGTAGGGGTCCCGGGTCCGACGCCAGGGCAGGTCTCGCGCGTTGGCGTCGTACCAGGCCAGTAGGGGCGCGCGCACTCGGCTGAGGTGCGCCGGGGTTTGCGGCTTGGTTTTATTTTTTGGCTTTGCGCTCATGGCATTTCCTGAGACCCGGCGGGTTTACATGTCATACCAAAACCGGAAGGGGTTTCTCCAGCAGGATTTCGTGGGCCTTGACCCGGGCTCGAACGGCACGGATTTCAACGCCCCGGTTCGCCGCCGAGCGCAGCGCCTCCGCATAGGCGGGATCGATTTCCTCGGCGCATTCTACCCGCTCGCAATCCCCACGCTGGACAACGAAGAGCAGAATGGCGCGGTGGCCCTGGGCCCTCAGAGCCTCGAGGGTTTCCATGTGTCGCCGCCCCCGGGTGGTGACGGAATCGGGGAAGCGGGCGGTGTCGCCCCGGGCCAGGGTGACGCTCTTGACTTCGAGCCAGGCGGGCCGGGGGTCTTCGGGGTGTTCGGTCAGGCCGAAATCCAGGCGAGACCCGCCCGGAACCGAGACCTCGGGCCGTATAGAGCGATAGCCCTGTACGCCGGACAGCCGATCCGCAGCCAGGGCTTGGGCGACCAGTTGGTTCGCTCGCAGGGTGTGTACGCCCACCCAAATCCGACCCACCCGAACCATCTCGAGGGTATGCGGCAGTTTGCGCTTTGGGTTATCGCTGGTGGAGCAGCGGACTTGGGCGCCGGGCCGGTCGGTGCCCGTCATGGCGCCCGGATTCGGGCAGTGAACCGTCAGCATTTCCCCGGATTCGGTTTCGATGTCGGCGAGGAAGCGCTTGTAGCGGCGCACCAGTCGACCTCGAATCAGAGCGGGGACCGGCAGGCTCAGGATGGGGGGGGCTTGAGCCGTACGTTGATATGGCTTCGCACCCATTTCGGATCCCACCACTCCAAGGGGTTCACGTAGGTCTCGCCGACGAGAACCGCAAAATGCAGATGATCGCCGCCCGCCAGGCCCGTTGCCCCCGAGAGACCGAGAACGGCGCCGCTCTCGACGTCGTCCCCTGGCGCCACACCGATTTCGGAAAGGTGGGCATAGAGGGACGAGAGGCCGAGACCGTGGTCGATCAAGACGCACCGACCGTAGATGCCCAAATCCTGGGCGAAGACCACCCGCCCCGCCGCTGCTGCGGTGATGGGCGCGTGGGCGGTGGAAGCCAGATCGAAACCGTAGTGCCGCGCCTGGGAGACCGATTGGCCCGCCAGCTGGTAGCTGCGCAGTTCGGCGAACCGGCTCATGACCGCCGAGCCGGGGAGCTGACGGAATGCGCCCGCCCACCGCCGTTGCTCAAGGGGCGCCTTGGCGAGTTCTTCCCGGATGGTTGCCTCGTTGCGCGCACGCAGGGTTTCGTTGACCGTTTGGAAGGTTTCGCTCGGGCTGCCCAGGGGCAAGCCAGCGCTTTGGGCTAGGGGCGCCGCGACACTCTCCACAAAGGCTTCCTCAATTGCGATTTCGCTTTGCTGAAAGATCCGCATTTGAACCCGGGCGGGAAAGCGAACCGACCCCTCGTTTTGGGCCTGGTCCGTGGCCACGACCCGGATGGAGGGCTGATCGGTGGCTTCCACGGGAACCGCAAAGAGCGCGACGCGAAGACCCTCCTCGCCGCTGGGATGGGGGAAGCCGGAATAGAAGATGTCGTCCACGCGGACCCCGTCCTGAGCGGTGGTTTCGCCCAGGCGGTAGACGGCGGCGGCGGCCCCGCCCCGTTGCAAATAGGTGAGTCCGCTCACGATCTGTACTTCCGGGGGCCGGGTATCAATGACTACCGGAATGCTGAGCTCGGTTCGGTTGCCTCCGAATCCGTCGCGCCAGGACCAATCCCGAGCGCTGATCACGAGGGTTGCGGTGCCGTCGGGAACTCGAAGCTCGGCGGGATCCAAGTGGAGTTCCAAACGCTTGCTCGGGCTAGCCGCGGCAGCCCCGGTGAGCAGGTCGCCCGGAAAGTTCTCTTCGGCCAGGGTTCGGGAGCCGGCTTGGTCGAGTAGTCGGATGTGCAGGCTACGCGGCCCGGAATCGGAATCTTCCACTTCGATGGCGAAGTCAAAGCCAGCGGGGCCGAGGATAATCGTTTCATCCGTCACGAGAATTGGGGCCGAACCTTCGAAACGCTGGGCCGCAAGGACACCGAGGCCCGCCAATAAGACGAGGACGGCAAGAAATGTCCAGACCCCTCGCTTCATGCTCGCCCCCCCCATTGGACTCGATGAGCAGTCTAACAGATGGTCCCGAGATTGACGTGGATGGGGGTCTTTACGATGCTTAATCGTGGAGGGAAGACCCATGAAAGAACCGGTCCGGCTCGCATTGGTTCGCCACGGCGAAACCGTGGGGAATTCGAGTATCCGCTACCACGGGATTACCGATGTAGTTTTGTCGAGCCTGGGTCGCGCCCAGGCCCACGAAGCCCGAGCCCTTTTGGGGGGAACCGAATTTGACCGGGTGGTGGCGAGTTCCCTGACCCGGGCATGGCAGACGGCCACGGTTCTTGCGCCCGAGCAGCCAATTCTTCTGGAGGAAGATTTGCGAGAGGTGGATTTCGGGAATTGGGAAGGCTTAACCCGAGAAGAGATCGCCGCGCGCGACCCGGTGCTCTATGCCGAATGGCAGCGAAGCATGCAGGCGTTCAACTACCCGGGCGGCGAGGCCCGGACGGATTTCCGATCCCGCATCGAGGCTGCTCTGCAGCGATTGCTGATCATGGAGGCGAGTTCGTTGCTGCTGGTCGCCCACAAGGGTGTGATTCGCGTTCTGGCCCAAGAGTTGATGGGCCGCGAACTTCCGCCGGGCCAACCGGAACTCGGTGGTGTTCTCCAATTGGAGCGAGTTCCGGGTGGTCCCTGGCGGGAAATTGCCGATTAGTTCTCGTCGGATTCCTTGAGTGACGCGATCACGCTGAAATCCTCCAGTGTGCTCGTGTCCCCGGCGATCTCCTGGCCCGAGGCGATATCCCGAAGCAGGCGCCGCATGATCTTGCCCGAGCGGGTCTTGGGCAGGGCGTTGGTGAAACGAATGTCGGTGGGCCGGGCGATGGCGCCGATCGCCTTGGTGACGTGGGCCTTGAGGGCGGTGGCGAAAGGAGGCCCGGGTTTGATCCCACCCCGGGGCGTCACGAAGGCCACAATGGCGGTCCCCGTGATTTCATGGGGTCGACCCACTACGGCGGATTCCGCCACATCCTTGTGGGAGACCAGCGCGCTCTCCACCTCCATGGTTCCGATGCGGTGCCCGGAGATATTCATGACGTCATCGATGCGCCCCATGATCCAGAAGTAGCCCTGGCGGTCGCGATGGGCGCCATCGCCAGGGAAATAGGTGTTCTTCCACTTGCTCCAGTAGACCTCCTTGAAGCGAGCCTTGTCGCCCCAGATACCGCGAAGCATGCCCGGCCACGGCTTTCGTATGGCGAGCAGGCCGCCATTGGGGGGAGAGACTTCGTTCCCGTCTTCGTCGAGAATCGCGGCATCGATGCCGGGCAGGGGCAGCGTGGCCGAGCCGGGCTTGGTCGAGACAGCCCCGGGCAGGGACGAGATCATGATCCCACCGGTTTCGGTCTGCCACCAGGTATCCACGATGGGGCAGCGCTTCCCGCCGATGACATCCCGGTACCAAATCCAGGCCTCGGGATTGATGGGCTCGCCCACGGATCCCAGGAGTCGGAGGGAGGAAAGGTCATGGCTCTTGGGGAGATGATCGCCCAGGCGGATGAAGGTCCGGATTGCGGTGGGGGCCGTGTACAGAATCGTGACCCCCCACTTGGCGATCAGCGACCACCAACGGTCCGGTCCCGGATGGGTGGGGACGCCTTCGTACATGACGGTGGTGGCTCCGCAGGCCAAGGGGCCATAGACCACGTAGGAATGCCCGGTGATCCAGCCGACATCGGCGGTGCACCAGTAGACGTCGGTTTCCTTGAGGTCGAAAACGGCCTTGGTCGTCGTCGCCACATGGGTGAGGTAGCCGCCGGTGGTATGCAGTATGCCCTTGGGCTTGCCGGTGGTTCCGCTCGTATAGAGAATGAAGAGGGGATGCTCGGCGTCGAGTTTTGCCGGGGCGCAAACGGTCGAGG
>CAWVXN010000179.1:0-6250 GCA_963933695.1 uncultured Myxococcales bacterium
TCGAACATGAAATTGATGATTCAGATTCCGTGTCTCGACGAAGAGGCGACTCTTCCTGCAACCCTGCAGGCCATCCCCCAGAGCATCGACGGGATCGATTCGATTGAGATCCTGGTGGTCGACGACGGAAGTACCGACCGAACGGCTGAAGTGGCGCGTGAGCACGGCGTGCAACACGTGTTGCGCTTTGCTTCCAATCGCGGGCTCGGTCACGCCTTTGCGGCGGGTATGGACTATTGCTTGCGGGAAGATGCGGACATCATCGTCAATACAGATGGCGATAATCAATACTGTGGCGAAGACATTGCGAAACTCGTACGTCCGATCATCGAGGGCCGTGCCGAACTGGTCATCGGAGACCGACGGCCGGGAGAGATCAGTCATTTTTCGCCCACCAAGAGACGGCTCCAGAAGCTGGGCAGCCGTACGGTAAGCCGGTTGGCCAATCTGCATGTCCCCGACGTCGCCAGTGGTTTCAAGGCGTATTCCCGGGAAGCTGCATCGCGAATCAATACGTTCGCCGAATTCGACCACACGGTGGATCACGTCATCCAGGCGGGACGTCGACGTATTCCTACGGTGAGCGTTCCCATTCGGACCAACGAATCGCTCAGGGAGTCCCGGCTCTTTTCAAGCGTCGGCGAATTCATTGCCCGCTCCGCCGGCGTGATGCTGCGTGTGTATTCGTCCTATGGCGCGATGAAGGTGTTTGCTGCGGTGGGGAGTCTGGTGATGGCCGCGGGGGTCTTCCTTGGCCTGCGCTTTGTCTATTTCTTCGTCTTCACCGAGCACCATTCCCTTCACGTCCAATCGTTGATTCTCGCGGCGATTCTCATGCTGGCGGGCTTTCAGATGCTACTCACGGGGATCGTGGCCGACCTCATCAACGGAAGCCGCAGCCTGCTGGAGGACGTTTCCTACCGGCTCCGTAGGCTCGAAACCGACGGCCGTTCGGCGGGCAAGGAAGACAGGCGCAGGGGGAATTCGTCCCCCGGTGCCGACAGCCGAGGTGGCGATGCCTGATCGGCCTCTCTTGGAAGAGTGCGAGGGTGCGGTTGCGACGCTGACTCTCAACCGCCCCGAAGCGATGAACGCCTTGTCGAGCGCTTTGCGCGATGCCCTGGCCGACGCCTTTCGTCGATTGGAGGCCGATCCCGAGGTTCGGGTGGTGATCGTGACGGGTGCCGGACGGGCTTTCTGCGCGGGATACGACTTGAAGGAACTGGCTGCGGGTACGACGGGGGATACGGCCGCCTCGGCGGCCAGTGATCTTGCCGACGCCATGGCGGATTTTCGGGGTCCGATTATCGGGGCGATCAATGGTCACGCCATTACCGGCGGTTTCGAGTTGGCATTGGCCTGCGATGTCCTGATTGCTTCGGAGAATGCAAGCTTTGCTGATACACATGCCCGGGTGGGCATTCTGCCTGGCTGGGGGCTCAGCCAATTGCTGCCGCGCCTGATTGGAGTTGCTCGTGCCAAGGAAATTTCCCTTTCCGGAAATTTCCTTAGAGCCCCCCAGGCGCTGGACTGGGGCTTGGTGAATCGGGTTGTGGCCGCGAGCGATTTATTACCGGCCTGCCGCGAACTCGCCAAGGACATGGCCTCTTGCGTGCCCGATGTCTTGGAGGCCTACAAGCGCTTGATCGATGAAGGCCTGCGGATGCCTCTGGGGCAGGCCCTGGCAATGGAAAAGGACCGGGCAGTGGCTTCGGCGGCGGCAACGGGTTCGGAGGAGGTGGCTTCCCGGCGCGAGGGTGTCATGGAACGGGGTCGCCAGGGCGACGCCTCCTAGGGATTCTGGAGTCGCCCAAAGGGGCGCCCGGGGAGTGCGACGGTTCTCAGTCCCCTTTCGAAAAGCTGGGGGCCGGGGGCAGGGCCATCCAGTCGTTGACCGGTACATCCACCGGCGTCTGGATTCGCGTGCCGGATTTCGCACAGTGGAAAACCATGGCGGCCCGGATTTTCTGACTCCGGTTCTCGCTCGAGCAGTGCATGAGATGGCTATGAAAGACCAGCAGGTCACCGGGCTGAATCAGTACGGGGGTGGCCTGGGACATGTCGTGGTCGACGATTTCGACATAGCCGAGGTTGGCGCCCGGCCGTCGATCAGGGATGTGTTCGTGGACCGGTTCCCGATGGGATCCGGCGAGCACCCGTAGGCAGCCATTCTCCAGGGTTGCTTCGCTGATGGCCAGCCAGAGTCCGATCTGGGGGGTTTGGTCGAAGGGGAAATAAAACGAGTCCTGGTGCCAGGGCTGCCCCCACGCTCCGGGATTCTTGAAGATGAACTGGGAGAGGAAACAGTCGATCCGGCCCCCGAGCAGGTCGGTGACAAGGTCGAGGATTCGGGGGTCCTCGATAAATCGGCGGAAGGCCGGCCGGCGATGTAGGCGGAAGACCTTCGAGACTCGGTCTTCGGCGGCTTGGGAGGTCCGGTTCGCCAGGTTGTTTTCGGGCATCACCAGAGCCCCGTCGGACAGCCCTGCGCCAGAGGCGGCCCGGCTGAGCTCGATCGCATCGTCGAGCATGGCCTTGCGGATGGCCGGGCTGGCGAATTCGCGCCGAAGGAAAAATCCCTTCTCTTCGAAGTCTTGGCGCTCGTTTCCGGTCAGCATGGGCGAATGCTAGCCGAAGGCTTTTTCGCCGACGGCTTCCTGATCTGGGCTCCCGGGCTAGCCGCGGAGTTCTTCGTTGAAAAGGGAGACGGTTCGCGTCCAGGCATCCTTTGCGGCGTCGGAGTTGAAACTCGCCCGTTGGTCGCAGTTGAATCCGTGGTCGGCATCCTCGTAGACCCGGACATCGTGGCGAGTCTCCGCCTCCGCGAGGGATTTGCGGACGGCTTCGACCTGGCCGCCGGGGATCATCGCGTCCTGGCCGCCGAAATAGCAATGAATGCGGCCTTGAATCCCGGAGGTTCGGCTCAGTGTAGACGGACCGCCTCCGGGGCCCATGGGTGCTGCGATTCCGCCGCCGTAATACGCCGCCGCTGCGCGAATGCCGGTGGTACAGGCAGCGAGATAGGTCATGTGGCCGCCGATGCAGAACCCCACGGCGCCGACTCCCTTTCCGCCCACATCATCGCGTCCCTCGAGTGCGCCGAGGGTCGCCTCGGTGTCGGCGATCATCTGGTCGGCGTCGAGTTGGCCCAGGTGCTTCATGCCCTCGGCCATTCCTGCGTCGTCGTAGCCGAGTTCGATACCGGGACCGGTTCGGTGGAAATAGTCTGGGGCCAGGGCGACGAAGCCCTCGGCCGCAACCCGCTCGGTGACTTCCCGGATATGGGAGTTGATCCCGAATATTTCCATGTAGACGATGACCCCGGGCAGGATCTCGTTGCCCTCGGGCCTTGCCAAGTAGCCGCGCATGGCGCTCGACCGGGTGGGAATATCAATGAATTCGCTCGTGATGTTCATCTGGGTGTCCTCGGGGTCAGCGCGAAGTGAAGATCAATTTCAGGTTTCGCAGGGCTTGGGGAAATGGATGTACTCATTAACGAGGATCTCGGCCAGTTCCCGGTTGGCAGGCCGGCCGTCCTGGAGGCGACCCCTTTCGCGAAGGTCCGCGCACAGGGTGTCGAGCACGGTTTCCACGTTCAGGTCTTCGCTGTGAGTGTGCCAACGTTCTTTGTCGGCGTCGTCGCTGAAACAGTAGGCCTTCCAGGAAATTGAAAAACGCATTTCCTCCCACTGGTACCGGCCGATTTCCTCGGCGCCGTCCAGCACCGCCCAACGGCGGTGACCAATGGCATTTAGCCGCATTCCCGAGCGGAAGGGGGGCATGGGGGAGTCGAGTTCCTGAACCCGGTCGACCCCGTGGAAGACGCTGTCCGTATCCATGATGACCGCGCTGTTGAAGCGCACCGAATGGGTTCGGGCTGGCCGGTCCGCGCCCTCGGGATAGAACGCGAAAGCCCCTCCTTCGGTGTCCTGGTACCACGAAACCGAGGTGGCGATGGGCATGCGCCAGGAGTCAAAAAGCCCGGAGTGGTGCATGACGACGAGCATCCATTGGGGGTGCAACCGCCGATTGAGTCCGCGGAACTCGGGCACGTCGGTGTGTGTGGCGAGTTCCTGCCCGGGCAACAGGATATTTGCGTAAACGATGGCCGGTTGGATGACGGGTCGATCAAAAATCTTCTTTGCTTGTTCGATCAACTCTAGGTTGCGATAGAAAAATTCGATGCCCGGGGCGGCGAGTTCATCCCCGTACGCGTAGGTCTCGCGAAAATAATTGGTTCGTGCGGCCAGGGTCGCGAGATCTTCGTGGGCCTGGCCGAAGCGGCCCCCGGTCTTGATGAAGTTGAAAGCCGCGTCGAAGCGTTGGGGCAGCCCTTCACCAATCCCTTCGTTGAGGGATTCTTCCGAGTAGAGGCCGTAGCTGCCAAAGCTTTCGCACAAATCGACCAAGCCTCGGGCTTGTTCCTCCTGGAGAAAGGGGTCGAATTCGTGATACTTCGAAAAGAAGTGCGGCTGCATGAAAGTCTCGCTGGGTGCGGTCGCCCGGAGAGAGACCGGTGCGGAGCGCCGCATAATAGCGGAGAAGTGCGGGGGTAGAGCGTGTGAGTGGCGCTAAGATCGCTGGATGCCGACCCCCGCAAACCCTCCCTCGCCCTGCGAGGGGCTTCGCGTGTTGGATTTCACCAACGTGGTTTCCGGCCCCTTCTGCACCCAGGCCTTGGGCGATTACGGGGCGGACGTGGTCAAGGTCGAGAGCCTGGTCGGTGATATGTCGCGCTCTACGAGCGGTCCTTTTCATGCCGGGCTATCGGGCTTCTTCAGCCAGTTCAATCGGAACAAGCGAAGCATCGCCATCGATCTCAAGAGTGAGGCCGGTCGGGAAGTGGTTTTGCGACTGGCCCGGGAAAGCGACGTGGTGGTGGAGAATTTTCGTCCCGACGTGATGGATCGGTTGGGGATGGGAGATCGGGTTCTAAGGGCGGCGAACCCCCGGCTGATCTACGTGTCCATCAGCGGGTTCGGTCCGGATGGTCCCTATGCGCCGTTGCCCGCCTATGACCACGTGGTTCAGGGTCTGGGGGGGATGATGCCCGCTCAAGGCGCAGGGGCGACGCCCCAGATGTTTCGGACCGTGGTGGCCGACAAGGCGGCGGGCATGACCGCGCTGGCCGCGATCATGGCGGCGCTCTTCGCCCGGGAACGGGCGGGAGCCGGGGGCGGTCAGCGTATCGACGTCCCCATGCTGGACGCCTACGCGGCCTTTATTTTGCCCGAAATGATGGGCCCCGTTTCATTCCCGGATTCGGATTCCGGCATCCCGCCCTTCGATCTCTTCAGGGTGTATCCCACGGCGGATGGCCACGTGGTGGGCATGGTGGTTCAGGATGAACAGTTCGCGGGCCTATGCGACTTCCTCGGACGCGATGATTTGAAGAACGATCCACGCTTCGTTCGCATGGTCGAGCGTTTTCAGAATATCGATTCCCTCTCGGAAATATTGATCGAAGAATTTCGCGAACGCCCCACCGCGGAGTTGGTCGCCGGTCTTCGTCAAGCCGGGGCGCCCTTTGCGCCGGTCAACGATTTCGACGCTTTCCTGTCCGATGAGCAAGTCAAACACAGCGGTGTGGTGGGCGTGATTGAAGATCCCCTCGCACGGGTTCGGGTTCTCCGCGCGCCGGCGCGTTTCTCGGAAACCCCCCTGGCTCCCCCGCGTCGCCCACCTCTTCTTGGCGAACATACCGATGCAATCCTTGCCCAGGCGGGACATTCGCCGGCTGAAATCGCGGATCTGAGAAAACAGGGCACAGTCGCTTGAACAGGGCTAGTCGCTTGAATAGGGCCAGTCGTATGAACAGGGAGGAGAGCATGAAAGCCTGGCGGGTCAAAACTCACGGTAGTCCCGAAGAGGTTCTGGTCCTGGATGAAGAAGTTCCCCTGCCCGAACCCGCCGCCGATCAAGTGCGGATCCGAGTGGGCGCTGCGGCGCTGAACTTCGGCGACGATCTGCTCTGTCGCGGCCGCTACCAACTGCGCCCAGAACTGCCCTTTACGCCGGGACTCGAGGTTGCCGGGGAGGTGGTGGCGGCGGGCGGCCAGGCGGGGATCGCCGAGGGAACCCGGGTGATGGGGGTACCCGCCCTGCCGGCGGGTGGCTTGGCCGAGTATGCCTTGGCGGACGCACGCAACTGCTATGCGATTCCGGACAGCCTGCCGGATCGCGATGCGGCCGCCATGTTGATCCCCTTCCAGACCGGCCACATCGCCCTGCACCAACGGGGCGGCTTGCA
>CAWVXN010000180.1:0-6234 GCA_963933695.1 uncultured Myxococcales bacterium
GCTGATGCGTGCGGACATATCGGGCCAGCGGCCCTCTCGCGTCAGGGCGTGGAGATCCCGGCCGACCTCCCCCCAACCGTAGAGATCGAGGGTGGGCCAATACGCCGGCGTCGAATAGAGGAACCCTAAAAGTTCGCGAATCCCCGCCCGTGCCTGGGCCACTGCATCGGGATCGGGCCCCGTGGCCACCAGCTCGGCCGCCATCAGTTGCAGCGCATTCCGATCCCGGCCCGAGATTTCGGTGCCTTTCTCAAGTCGAGGCCAGACGACTTCGCGCAAGTAACGGGGCGAGCTGTTGGTGGGATGACACATGAGGCCATCGGCCGCCTCTCCCGCCAACGCGGTCATTCTCGGCCCAATCGCGCCCAGCTGAATGGGGGGCGGGCCGGCTTCGATGGGCCCCGGGTTGAAGAAGGGCTGCATTCGGGTGAAGCGGTAGTGCTCCCCCTCGAAGGCCAAAGGGAGATCGTCCTGCCAGGCCGCGAAAATCGCGCGGAGCGCGCCGATGTACTCGCGCATGCGGGCCACCGGCGGCGACCAGGACGTCGAGTAGCGCCCCACGATATTGCCGCGCACCTGGGAGCCCATCCCCAACTCAAAGCGTCCAGCGGAACTGTCCTGAAGGTCCCAGGCCGCGTGGGCCACGTTCATGGGGCTTCGGGGAAAGACCACGAGCACGCTGGTCGCCACCCGTAGCCCCTGGGTCGCTGCCAGAGCGGCCTGGGCCACCAGCAAACCATCGTGCACCGCATCGGGCACGTTCAGGCCGGCATACCCCAAGGCCTCGGCTCGGCGGGCGTGGCCCGCCACCTCCCCCAGCCGCATCCGTTGATCCATCGACGCCCAGATTTCCATCCGCCCTATCCCCTGCCCGATTCCGGAAGCCGAACAGAACGCGGAGTCCGTCCCAGCGCGTCCACCCCCGGCTCCAGCATACCGTCGTTCCTTCGCCCTTTTGGCCGCACCGCGGCCGTTCCTGGAGTGCGTCCGGGTTCATCGACTTGCCTTTGAATTCCCCGAGGGAATCGTCAATGGTCAGACTAGAACGTGTTTCAGTTTAGGGCTACAGTGGGGACAAGGGTGGCTCCAGTGCCGCCCAACCCTCCGCCCAGCCCCTCCACCCCCTCCGCCGTCTCCGCGCGGAGCCTGAGGAACCCGCCCATGCATGTGGATTTCACGCCCGAACAAAAAGAACTCCGCCTGAAGCTCCGCGACTACTTCGACCAGTTGATGACCCCCGAGCGTCGGGATGGCATCAAGATGCTCGAGGGGGGGCAGCTTTTTCGGGAAATCGTTCGAGAAATGGGCACGGACGGCTGGCTCGGCGTGGGCTGGCCCGAGGAATACGGCGGCGGCGGACTGACGGCCATCGAGCAGTTGATTTTCTTCGACGAACTCCGCCGGGCGGGAGCCCCCCTGCCCTTCGTCACCCTGAACACCGTCGGCCCCGCCCTGATGGCCCACGGCTCACAGGAACACAAAAGCGAATTTTTGCCGCGGATCCTCGCGGGGGACGCTCATTTTGCCATCGGGTACACCGAACCCGATGCGGGCACCGACCTGGCTTCCCTCAAAACCTCCGCGGTCCGGGATGGGGACGAGTGGGTGATTAACGGCACCAAGATCTTCACCAGCGGCGCCGACGATGCGGATTATATCTGGCTCGCCGCCCGAACCGACGCGGATGTCAAGAAGCATCAGGGGATCACGATCTTCATCGTGGACACCGCGCTTCCGGGATTCAGCGCTTCGCCGATCCACACCGTGGGCGGCGGCCATACCTGTATGAGCTACTACGAAAACGTGCGAGTCCCCGACAGCATGATCGTGGGCGGCCTGAATCAGGGCTGGCGGCTGATCACCACCCAGCTCAACCACGAACGGGTGGGCCTCGCGGCCTTCGGCGGAATCGCTTTCAAATATCTCGACGACGTGGTCGCGTGGGCGACTGAGACCTTGGATTCGGCGGGGCTCCGGGTCGTGGATGACCCCCGGGTGCAGCAGGCCCTGGGCGAGGCCAGCGCGCGATTGGAAGCCATGAAGGTGATGAACTGGCGCATGGCTTGGGGGCTCGAGCAGGATGTTCTGGATCCAGCCCAGGCGTCCGCCGTCAAGGTCTACAGCACGGAGACCTTGATCGATGTCTACCGACTGCTCCAGGAAGTCGTCGGCGTTTCGGGTGCCCTGCGCAAGGGCTCCGGAGGGGCCGTTCTCATGGGAG
This sequence comes from uncultured Myxococcales bacterium, assembly GCA_963933695.1. Classification (GTDB taxonomy): domain Bacteria; phylum Myxococcota_A; class UBA9160; order UBA9160; family UBA4427; genus JAZXM01. Next base: position 2,222 of record CAWVXN010000180.1, read on the forward strand.
CCCTGTCCCAGGAAGCCCGGGCTTGCCAGATCAACACGTTCGGTGGAGGCGTGAACGAAGTCCAGCGAGAAATCATCGCGATGGCCGGGCTCAAGATGCCCAGGGCACCGCGCTAAACGCATTCGACCCAGGAGTACGAAGCCATGAATTTTTCGCTCAGCGAAGAACAGGGCGCCATCGGCGAACTGGCCCGACAGATTTTCAGCGACGCCTGCAGGCACGAACGCCTGGCCGAAATCGAGGCGGACGCGGCGGGGGATGGCATCGACCATTCCCTCTGGAACGCCCTCGCCGAAGCGGGGTTGCTCGGCGTGGACATCGATGAGGCAAGCGGAGGCACCGGACTCGGTTTCGGTTCCCTGTGCGTTCTGCTCGAGGAAGCCGGCCGGGCCCTGGCCCCGATCCCCCTGGTCCCGTGCCTGGTTGGCGGAGCCGCGGCCATTGGACAATTTGGCACCGACGCCCAGAAGAAAAGTTGGCTGCCGGGCCTGGTCGCCGGCAAGATTCTTCTGAGCACAGCACTCCAGGAGATGGGCCGCTTCGACCCCACGCGACCCCAGACCCAGGCCCGACCCGAAGGCAAAGACTGGGTCCTGGATGGCGAGAAGGTCTGCGTGCCCTGCGCGCCGAGTGCCGCGCGGATCCTGGTCCCCGCAGCTCTGGGCGACGGCAAGGTGGGCGTGTTCCTGGTCGACCCCCAGGCCCAGGGCATCGAACTCGAGGAAGGTGTGGCGAACAATCACGAACGCCAGTTCCGGATGGTGCTCTCGGGGGTCGCGGTTTCGGCGGCTGACATGCTCGGCGACCCGGAGACGGGCGCAGGCATCGTCCAGTGGCTGGCCGACCGGGGGCAAGCCGCGCTGGCGGCTCTGCAACTCGGAGTCTGCCAAGCGGCCCTGGAAAAAACCGCCGAGTACGCCACCGACCGCAAGCAATTCGGCCGGGCCATCGGCACTTTCCAAGCCGTGACCATGCGGGTCGCCGATGCCTTTGTCGACCTCGAGTGCATGAAGTCCACCCTGTGGCAAGCGGTCTGGCGGCTCGAGGCAGGTCTGCCGGCGGGCGCAGAGGCGGCCGCCGCTAAGTGGTGGGCCTGCCGGGGAGGAAGCCGGGTGGCGCATGCCGCCATGCACCTGCACGGCGGCATCGGGGCGGATATCGAATATCCGATCCATCGGCATCTGCTCTGGGCCCAGCAGATCGGCCTGACCCTGGGCGGGGCCGGAGAGCAGCTGGCCCGGATCGGCGCGCTTCACGCCAATCCCGACTCAAATGCCCCGGCGAGCGTCGGCTCCTGAACAACTCGCTATTGTCCGCGCCAAACGAGAGCAAGTGCGGGAGCAGGCTGCAATGCCGATCGAAATCCGGATGCCCCGGCCAGCCCCGGAGATAGAAGAAGCAGACTTGATCGCATGGCTCGTGGAGCCGGGAGCCGAGATCGCCCTGGGCGATCCGATCCTGGAAATCGAGACCGAGAAGTCGACCCTCGAGATCGAGAGTCCCTGCGCGGGCCAGCTCCAGGAAATCCTCGTTCCGCCGGGCAGCCTCAGCGTACCCGTGGGCACCCTGCTCGGGCTTATCGAGCCCTCGGAGACGGACACCGAGCGCCCCGCGGACCCGGCAGCCACGACACTCACCCCAGTCTCCCCACCCACTACACCCACCACACCCACCACACCCACCCCAGTCACACCAGTCGCCCCACCCACCTCAGCCACCCAGGCCACCCCGCCAGCCCCGCCGCCGCCCGCGACCGAGCCCGCCCCCCCCAGCCAGGAGACCCGGGGTTCCGGCGAGCCCACTCCCCCGAGCACCGCCCTGGCCCGACGCCTGGCCAAGCGCGCGGGCATCGCTCTGGAAAGCGTCCAGGGCAGCGGCTTTCACGGACGCATCACCCGGGCGGATATCGAGAAGAGCCCCGTCTCCCCGAACGCGCCAGCGGGGACGTTCTCGCCGAGCCTTCGCCTGGAGGCCGACTGCCAGGTCGATGCCCTGATGGAAATTCTGGCGCACCTCGAGCAGGACCCTGGGGGTTCGGCGATTCCCCTGGAGGTCGCGCTGCTTCGAGCCACTGCCCTGGGTATCCGCGAGACGCCCGAAATCCGGCGGAATCCAGTTTCGGCCGGGGATGCCAACGTTCCCGCCCCTGTGGACATCACTCTTTCGACTCACCCCAACGCCGAGGAGCCCCGAAGCCTTCGGGGAGTCGACCGCAAGGGCTTCGCAGCACTCTCCATCGAGTGGGCTGCCCCCGGGCCAGGGGAGCAGGCGGACATGAATGCGGAGAACGGCCCGCCCGAGTTCGCTCTGGCCCACATGGGCGTCGAGGGCGTGGATCGCTACTGGCCCCCCCTCGAACCGGGCACTCTGGTGAGCGTGGGCACCGCCCGGCCCCGCCCGCAGCCGATCTTGCGCGGGGAAGTCGTGGGCGCGGGATACGTCCTCAGCCTCACCCTATGCGCGGATGCCCGGGCCATCGACGCGCCGGGGGCGGCGCGCTTGCTCACGCGAATCCGCCACTTGATCGAGCAGCCCCTCGAAATGGCGCTCTGAAGTCAGCTGGGCGGTTGGGACTAGAGCGCCGACCAGGACCGAGAGATTTCCAGCAGATCGGCGGGACGCGAGGTTACGGCCCGCTGCTTCACCATGGCCTCGATGCCCACCAGGACATCCCGGCGACTGACCTGCCCCACCAAGCGTCCGTTTTCGATCACGGGGAGTCGCCGGATAGGAAGGGTGAGGAAATAGTGGGCGATGGCATAGATCCCGAGATCCACTGGGATCGTCTGGCCCGGCCCCGTCATGAAATGTTTGACGGTCCCCGCCTCTTCTTGATGGCCCGCGTAGAACTCGTCCGAGGAGAGAACCCGCAGGCAGTCGAGTTCGGACAGAACACCGATCATGGCCCCGTCTTCATCCACCACCGGAGCACCCGAGATACCGCGGCCCACGAGCACGCGAATCGCGTTAAAAATACTCACGTCCGGTCCCAGGGTGATCAAGGAGGTCGCCATGATGTCTCCGGCGGTCAGTATCCGATGAATATCGGCCATTCTCTACTCCTCCTGCTCGGGCCTGTGCGACTGCGGGCTGTCGTCTGTGATCCGAACTCCGTATCTATTTTGAAAAATTCGGCGGACCTGACCGCCGAAGGAGCTCGAACACGATTCGTTTCGGCTCCGGTTTTCCTCGCACCCCGGGCAGATCTAAGCGCTGACACTCCGGGGCCTTGATTCTCCCCGGGGAAACCCGCCTCCCCTCGCGCCAAAACGCGCATTTCCTTCGGGGCATGCGGATCCCGGGGTATTGGATCAATTTTACAGACTTCACTCGGGAAAAATCAAATCAAAAGACCTCGATGGCGCGGATTAGTCGCGAATCCCCAGACGAGGAGACGCTGAGAAGCCTCTCCGGCAGACCCAAAAAAGGGACAAGCAGGCCAACGGAACAACACCCGCGATAATCGACCCCTGCATTTCCTTGAAGGATGCCCCTTCGCCACCTAGTATCTGCCGCGTTCGACTTGCCTCACACCACGAAGCCCCCGGTCCATACCCTCGGAGCGGGACCTGAGACGTGAGTCGAAGCGCTTCGATCCAGCCAAGGGTCTGTGCGCGCAGCCCTGTGTAGAGAACGATTCCAGCCGGAAAACTTCAACCGATGCGATGACCGCTTCCAGCGGCAACGGGTCAAGATCAACGAATAGCGAAGCACCAATGGCCACCCACAAGATCACGAAGGGCCTAGACCTCCCTATCTCGGGCCGGCCCATCCAGGTGATTCGCGAGCAAGTCCGGGCAACCCGCGTTGCCGTGGTCGCCGACGATTTCCCGGGCATGAAGCCCCGGATGCACGTCGAAGAAGGGCAGACGGTCAAGCGCGGCCAGATTCTCTTTGAGGACCGGAAATCCGACGGGGTGCTCCATACCTCGCCCGGGGCGGGCCGGATCATCGGAATCCATCGGGGCCCTCGGCGCGCCCTTCAATCCGTCGTCATTGACCTTTCGGAAGGC
>CAWVXN010000181.1:0-6225 GCA_963933695.1 uncultured Myxococcales bacterium
CGAATGCGTGCGAGGAAATTTCGGGCGACGAGCTGACGCGTTGGATTTCTCGTCTGCTCTCCGAGCGGACCCACCAACTCGGCTTCGTGGTGGCCCCGCGCATCGAACGTGTGCCCATGCGTCACGTTAGTTTTGTGCGCGTTGCTCGGGACAAGTTGCTCGCGGTTTTGGTGCCCGAAGCCGGTCCGATCCAGCAGCGCGAGATCGAGGACGCGGGTTTCGGGGATCAGGCCGAACTCGATGCGGTGGCGGCCCAACTCAACGAGCGGTTGCCGGGGCAGACCCTCGGCGAGATGCGCATGCTTCTGGAGAGCGAGTTGCGCGAACTCCGCAGCAAGGCGCGCAGTGCGTACTTCAGGGCCGCGGATCTCGGCTTGCGCGCGTTCGCGGTTTCGACCGCCGAAGAGACAGATCTGGTGATTACCACTCGCTCCGCTCTGCTCAGCCAGCCCGAGTTCAACGACCCCAGCCGGACCCGGGCGATTTTTGAAGCGGTCGAAACGAATCGTCGCCTGCTCGATGTGATCGGGCGTGTACTCGAGGAACCCGGGGACGCGGTCTCGGTTTCCTTGGGCGAGGAACTGGCGGATTTGGGACTCCGCAATTGCGCAATGGTGGCGGTCTCCTACGGTTGTGCGAATCCCTCGGCGTCAGCGGGGGGCAGTGCCGCTGGATCCGAAGACCGAGCCGTCGGGGTTCTGGGCGTGATCGGGCCCAATCGAATGGACTACGGCCGGGTGATCCCGTTGGTGAGCTATTGCTCGCGCCTGGTCACCGAAAAGCTGATTCAATGAACGCGTCCGGGGACAGGACCCGGACCAAGAGGATGAAATGACGCCGCCGAAGAAAAAGGCCCAAAAGGGCGATGAGATCCCGAGTGTTGAGCCGGGCGAAGAATTGGCCGAGGCCTTGAGAGAAGCCGCTGAGGCCGTGGCCCCGTCGGTGACCGAGCCCGGGACCGAGGCCGGGGAGGGCGCCGCCGCCGAGGCCGCCGGCCCCGGGGACGAAGCCCTGGCCCAAACCCGGGAGTTGGACGAGGCCCGGGACCGCTTGGTGCGGCTCCAGGCGGAGTTTGAGAATTTTCGCCGAAGGAGCCTCAAGGAGCGTCAAGAGAGCCTTCAGTACGGTCATCAGAATCTCGTCAAGGATTTGCTCGGTACTGTCGATAACCTTGAACGTGCGATTGCGCATTCCACAGAGGACGCGTCGGCCAGCATGGAAAGCGTTCTACAGGGCGTAGAGCTGGTTCAACGCGAATTACTGGGTGCTCTTGGAAAACACGGTGTCAAGGTTGTCGAACCCCTCAAGGAGGTTTTTGATCCGACGTTTCACGAGGCCATGGGCCAGCTGCCCGACGCTTCGGTTGCACCGAACTCCGTTCTCCAGGTTCTCCAAAAGGGATATTTGATCAACGACAGAATGCTGCGTCCCGCGCGAGTTCTCGTCGCTCGGGAACCCAGGAAAGACGAGGCCCAGGCCGAACCGGATGCCGGGGACCAATAGAAATGAATCCGGAATTGTTTGTTTTGGGAACCGAAACCAAGAGTCGCCAGGAAGGGGTACTGGATGGGAGCTGTCATTGGAATCGACCTTGGGACCACGAATTCTTGCGTGGCCTTTGTGTCGGGTTCGGGCAGCGAGGTCATCGCGAATAGCGAGGGATCGCGAACGACCCCTTCCATGGTCGCCCTCACAGAGAGCGGCGAAAAACTGGTGGGCCAGATCGCCAAGCGTCAGGCGGTAACCAATCCCTCGCGAACGCTCTTCGCCATCAAGCGGCTGATCGGGCGAAAATTCGCATCCAGCGAGGTATCCGCATTCGCTTCTGTGGCTCCCTTTCCCATCGTCGAGGCCGAAAACGGCGATGCCTGGGTGACCATGGGTGGCCGGGATTGCTCGCCCCAGGAGATCGTTGCGACGATTCTCCAGAAGCTGAAGGAAACCGCCACCGACTACCTCGACGAAGAAATCGAGGCGGCGGTGATTACCGTGCCCGCTTATTTCAATGACGCCCAGCGCCAGGCCACCAAGGAGGCGGGAACGATCGCCGGCCTCGAAGTGCTGCGGATCATTAATGAGCCCACGGCGGCTGCGCTGAGTTATGGGCTCGATGACACCGAGGAGAAAACCGTTGCGATTTTCGACCTTGGCGGCGGCACCTTTGATATCTCGATTCTCGAAATCGGAAACGGCGTCTTCCAGGTTAAGAGTACGAATGGGGATACCTACCTGGGCGGCGAAGATTTCGACAACAGCATCGTCGAGCACATGGCCAATACCTTCAAGGACGAGCATGGAATTGATCTCCATGCGGACCCCATGGCGCTCCAACGCTTGAAGGAAGCGGCTGAACGCGCGAAGCACGAGCTCTCCAGCCTGGAGGAAACCGATGTCAACCTGCCCTTCGTGGCCTCGAATGAAACGGGTCCCCTGCACCTGGTGATGACGCTTTCGCGGGGGTTGCTGGAAGAACTGGCGGCCTCCCTGGTGGCTCGACTGGAAGGCCCTTGCCGTACCGCGGTGGAAGACGCGGGGATCGGCATGGAAGCCATCGACGAATTGATCTTGGTGGGCGGAATGACACGGATGCCCCTGGTCCGGGCCAAGGTCGCCGAAATTTTTGGCCAAGAGCCCGGTGTCGGCGTGAATCCCGACGAGGGGGTGGCGGCGGGCGCGGCCATTCAAGCGGGGGTTCTCAGCGGTCGGGTGGACGACATCCTGCTGCTGGATGTGACGCCCCTTTCCCTGGGCGTTGAAACCCAGGGCGGCGTCTTTACGAAGATTATTGAGAAGAACACGACTATTCCCTCGTCCAAGAGCCAGGTGTTCTCCACCACCGAGGACAACCAGGACCGGGTCAGGGTGCACGTGCTTCAAGGCGAGCGCGATATGGCCGACGACAACATGACCCTAGGCCGCTTCGAATTGGTGGGGCTGCCGCCGGCACCGCGCGGCGTTCCCCAGGTCGAGGTGACTTTCGCCCTGGACCCCGACGGTGTGGCCCATGTGTCCGCCAAGGACTTGGGGACGGGGAAATCTCAGGGCATCGTGCTGATGGCCTCCAGTGGCCTGACTGAGGACGAGGTCGAGCGCCTGGTGCGAGAGGCCGAGAGCCATGCGGAAGAGGATTCGGCCCAGCGTGGCCGAACTGACCTGTGCAACAAACTGGAGGGGCTCGTGTACTCCACCGAGCGAACCCTCGAAGAGTTCGGCGACGAGGTCTCCCCGGCCGATCGCGAGCCCGTCGAGGCGGCTCTGGTCCTCGCCCGGGCCAGCCTGGAGCGTCGGGAAGTGGCCGACTTGGGCGAGCGAATTCGGGAACTTTCCGGGCTCACCTACTCGCTGACCGAGAAAATTTACGCGACCCTGGGCGACGAAGGTCTTTGAACCAAGCCGGCCCTGGGGAAAAGCGCTAAAAGTGCACCCCGCATGGCTCCTCCTCCCTTGACATGGGAGCCATGGGGCCGAGATGACCGCGATTCGGGCAGAGCCCGGGGGCGGCTGCGAGGGTTCCGGCCTGCCGATTTTGACGATTAAAGCAAGCCGGGGCGATCGACAGTGAGCAAGCGGGACTACTACGAAGTGTTGGGCGTCGATCAGGGCGTCGGTGAGGCCGAACTCAAATCCGCCTATCGCCGATTGGCGATGCAGTACCACCCGGACCGCAACCCCGATGACTCGGTGGCGGAGGATAAGTTCAAGGAACTGTCCGAGGCCTACGCGGTGCTCGCGGACGGGGAGAAGCGCGCCCAGTACGATCGCTTCGGCCATGCGGGCCTGGGCGGAGCCGGGGGGGGAGCCGATTTCGGCGACTTCGGCGGCTTCGGCGACGTATTCAACGACCTTTTCGGAGATATCTTCGGGGGCGGGGGGGGCGGGCGCCGAGGTCGGGGACAACGCGGGGCCGACCTTCGGTACAACCTCGAAATGGATCTGAACGCGGTCCTCCATGGGCTGACCTCGAGCATCGAGATCCCCAAAATGCGCGGCTGCGAGCCGTGCGGGGGCTCGGGAGCGACTCCCGGGACATCGGCGGAGCGCTGTGCCCGCTGCCAGGGTGCGGGCCAATTGGCTTTTCAACAGGGCTTTTTTCGGGTCAATCGACCCTGCGACGCGTGCGCGGGCGCCGGTGAGCTCATTCGCGATCCCTGCAGGCGCTGTCGCGGCGCCGGCCGGGTGGAATCCCAGCAAACCCTTCAGGTCAAGGTGCCGCCGGGTGTGGACGACGGGGCCCGGCTCCGACTTGTGGGGGAGGGCGAGGCGGGCGTTGCGGGCGGTCCTGCCGGAGACCTCTATGTGGTGATTCACGTGCAGTCCCACCCGCTTTTCGAGCGCGACGGGACCGACCTTTATACCGATGTACCGGTGCCCTTCGTGCAGGCGGCCCTGGGTTCCCGAGTCGAAGTGCCCACCCTGGAGGGCCCCGTTGAGATCGAGATTCCCGAGGGCACCCAATCGGGCAAGGTCTTACCCCTGAAAGGAATCGGGTTGCCCCCCCTGCAGCCGCGCCTGGACCCGGCTCGCCTCGAAAGGATGCGCGGCGATATTTTTGTGCGAATTTTCGTCGAGGTACCGACGAGGCTGACGGATCGGCAGCGGGAACTCCTAGAGGAGTTCGCCGACGAGACCGACACCGAGGTGTCACCGGTTCACCGGCGATTCGTCGATAAACTGAGGGATTTCTTCGACTGAAATGATTCGGATTGCGCCGTCGCTCGGGCCCTTGGCCCTCGTGCTCGCTCTGTGTTTTGGGCTGATGGCCGGCTGTGCGGGGCTGGGCGGACTGGGCCAGCGCGTTCCCGAAGCCCAACGTCAGGCCTATGCGGCTGCCTTGGCGCTTGGCTCCGAGGGCTCCACAGCCTCCTCATCCACAGCCGCCTCCTCCACAGCCGCCTCCTCCACAGCCGCCAAGGAAGCGCTCGAAGCGTTTCTCATCGCCTACCCCAAAAGTTCTCTGGGCGACAATGCCCTGGAAGAACTGGCGCGGCTTGAGTTTCTCGACGGGGGCCGGGAAGCGGCCATCGACCACCTTAGGCAAGCGGTTGTCCAGTTTCCCCAGGGCGATCGAACCCACGCGATTGGATTGCGCCTTGCGCTGTGGGAGAGTGATCGCGGGAACGATGTGGCGGCCCGTGGCTGGCTCGCCGGTGTCGACTCGTCGCACCTGACCCCGGGCGAGAGGCGTTTCTACTACCGGCTTCGGGTGAGCATGGCGCAGAACGATGTGGCGCGGCTGATCGAGATGTCCAAATTGCGTGCGGCCACCGCCGAGGAATTGGCGCCCGAGGCCGCCGATGACTCCTCGGACCGGGCTCCCTTGAGCGCGGGCCTGACCGCCCTGGACCGCGAGATCGACACTCTTTTACTGGGGCTTTCCGGGGAAGACCTGCTGCGCGCGATTCCGAGCCTCGGTGTCCAGGTGCCGGCCGCCCGGGTCCGTCTGGTGCTCTCCTGGCGCGCGTTGGTGGGGGGTGATCTGGAACTGGCGACTTTCTGGCTCGAGGACGCGGGGGGCTACGCGATGACCCCCGCCGACAGTGAGCGAATGCGGAGCCTTGCCGTGCGCCTGGGATCCGGCGATGGGGAGACGGACGGTCTCTTTCTGCCCACGTTCCGCGAAGCCGCGGCGCGGCCCTGGCCCGCCCTCGAGGGGCTCGAGCTTCGCGTGGGGGTTGTTCTGCCGCTCACGGGTCGATACGCATCATTTGGCGACGAAGTGCTCAGAGGACTTCTGCTCGCCGCAGGGGCTTTCAACCGGGAGCTTCCGCTTCCGGAAGTCGTGCCCACGGAGCCGGACCCCCTGGCCGAATTTCTTGACGAGCGAATCCCTCCTGAGAGCCGCGATCCGGGAGCGAAGATCGCGCCGCCTCCGGCCCGCCCGCCCGGACCCGCGCGGGGCGGTATTCAGTTGGTCGTTCGTGATAGTGGCGGCAGTCCTGAACGCGCGGCCGCGGCCGTGCGCGAGTTGGCGGCGGACGCCAAAGTGCTGGCCATCGTTGGGCCGATCTTCTCCGCCGAATCCGAAGCCGCGGCCCAGGCGGCCGAGGAAGCTCAGATTCCCTTGCTGACCCTCTCCAACCGCATGGAACTGGGCGCTGAGCGGGACTATGTATTTCGTTTACGGATGACCCCGGACGATGAAATCGATCGTCTGGTCGAGTACGCCATGGATGAAGTCGGGGCCCAGACCTTTGCGATCCTCTACCCCATGAGCCGCTATGGCCG
>CAWVXN010000182.1:0-6200 GCA_963933695.1 uncultured Myxococcales bacterium
CATGGTGGCCATCCGGCCCGAGGCCTTGAGCGAAGCCAGCGACCCCCCCGCCGTTTTCGCCATCGGCTGTGAGGGCGAGATTAGCGAGGCCCGGGAAAGACCGGACGGCAGCCTCGACATCCTGATGGCAGCGAAGGGCCGCTTCAAAATCATCGAGGAATCGCCGATTTCCGAAACCCGTCCCTATCGAGTGGCCCACATCCAAAGCCTCGATGAAGAAATGCTCCCCGACCCGCCCTCGGAGATCGGCGGAATCCGGCAAGAAATTTTCCAAACACTCAACAAGATCGTTGTGCGAAGTGGTTCCGGCGATGAACCGGCCGCCCTCGGCAAACAGCGCGCCGCGCTCAAGCATCTCGAAACCTATCCCGATGAAACGTTCGTCCACGTTGTTGCTCAGTCCATCCACCTGGGAGTCCGCGAAAAACAAAGACTCATCGAGGCTTCGGGGGCGGGCGCTCGCTACCGAATGCTCGAAGAGTTCCTCGCTTTTCACTTGGCTGAACTGACGGCGAAAACCGGGCCGGGGTCGAACACTATTCACTAATTTGCCCCACGCACAAAAATTCGAAAGAAAATGCATAACGCCGGATTTTTGAGGATAACCGAGCTTTGCAGGGGTGCGGGTTCCGGCCATCTACACACAACGGCTACACGGAAAAGGCATCGCCTCTCCGCCGGAAACCCTACTTAGTAAAAGACATTCGGGCTTTGTAACACTGGTTCGAACGCGTCTATAACTCTATTTCAAGCCTTCGATTACAGGCTGCCCACGCTTGCGGATGCGTGAATTTCAACTTTGCGAAAAACCCGGATGATGTGGTTAAATGCGGCTTCTCCAACCGCCGGTCCGAAATCAAATCACTCCGCATCGGCGAATAACCCCCCAAACCCCCTGAATTCCCGACGCGCCGCGTACGGACTAGTGTGCCCCGAATTGACCTTTACCCCCGAGGTCTGGGACTGTGTTTTGCATCGTCTGCAAAGTGAAGTCCCTGCATTTGCCTTTGAGACATGGCTCCAACCTCTGGAACCGCGTCGAATTGACGAAGGCCTTCTGCTGATCTGTCCCTCGACATTTCATCGAGATCGGATCCGGCTCCACTTCCTGCCGCGCATCGACGCCTGTCTCCAGGCAGAAGTCGGAGAGAGCATCACGGTCGCGCTGGGGATCTCCACCGTCTCCGATCCCGCGTCCGACCCGGCCCCCTCGAGGGCCGTCGCTTCGAAGCGCCCCTCTTGCGTGCCCGGCAAGGAGACCCCCGGACCCCGAACGCCCGAGACCCCGGGGCCCGATTCCCTTCGCCCCGATTCCCTTCGCCCCAATTCCCTTCGCCCCAATATCATCGCTGACTCCAATACCGCTGGCCCCAATACCGCTGGCCCCAATACCGCTGACTCCAATACCGCTGGCCCCAATTTCCCTCGCCCGGTCCAGACTCGAAGCGTCCTTCGTTCGGTGCCCGCTGCGAATCGAAAAGAAAACGGCCGGCCCCGAGCCGGGAGGCCGGCAGCCCCTGCCCCATTTGGAACCCAATACACATTTGACAGCTTCGTGGTGGGGCCCTGCAACGCCCTCGCCCGCGAGGCCTCCTTCGCCATGGCGAGCGGACAACAGCAAGCGCTCAACCAGCTCTACCTGCGGGCCGACTCCGGGATGGGAAAAACCCATTTGGCTCGGGCGGTAGCCGCCGAAGCCGCCCGGGTGGGACCGGGTGAGGTCAAATACCTGTCCTCGGAGAATTTCACCAACCAATTCCTCTCGGCTCTGCGCAGCAATCGCACCAGCGACTTCAAGCGCCGCTACCGGGGGCGGCGGCAGCTACTGGTCATGGAGGATATCCAGTTCCTCGAGGGCAAGACCGCGACCCAACTCGAGTTTTTCCACACCGTCCAACACGTCCTGGATGCTGGGGGCAAGGTCATGCTCACCGGGGACCGGATGCCCCAGGACATGCCCCACCTGAGCCCGAGAATTCGCTCCCAGCTGGCCAGTGGTTTTCTCGCCGAACTCGAACCCCCGGATCAGCGGGTCCGCCGGGCAATCCTGCGCAGCAAGGCCGCCAGCGGCGGTGTCGGGCTTCCTATCCATTGTCTGGATGCGCTGGTCGAGAGCATTCGCGGCAGCGTGCGCGAATTGGAGGGTGTCCTGATTCAGCTCGTCACCACTGCCTCCCTACTCAAGCGGCCCATCGACCTAGTCCTGACCGAGAGCGCCATCGCCAAAAAAACCTCAGCCGCACCGAGAAAACGACGGCTCGGGGTGGGGGACGTGATCGCTGTGGTCGCGGGATTCTTTCAGTCCAGCCCCGAAAGGCTCGCCTCGCGCTCACGCCGCAAGCAGATCCTGCTTCCCCGGCAACTCGCCATGTACCTGTGCCGGCGCTACACGGACGCACCGGTGGGGGAAATCGGTCAGGCCCTGGGCCGGGACCATCCCGCCGTCCGCAATGCCATCGAAAAGATCGAGCGCGGAATTCTCGAGCGACCGCCCCTGCGCTACCAGGTGGAAGCTCTCGGGGACCGCCTGGACGGGCTCCTCGCTGATCTCGACCGGACGGACTGAACCCCGCCGCACCGGCCCACCCAAGCGAGCTAGCCGCACTCCTGGGCGCAACCCGCGGCTACGAGACCACCTGCATGGCGGGTTCACTCCCGGCGGAGCGGGTTCCGGTGTCCGACTCCTCGGGCGCGCCCGATGCCGCTCCGGGCTCCATGGATGGCGGATCCAGGGCCGGGTCTTCGAATCGGTGGAGCACCCCGTAGAGCGTATTGCGTTCCACCGGAGTCCGGCCCACCTCGCGAATCAGCCGGCGAAAGTCTTCCGGGGCCGTGTTCTCGCCGAACATCGACCCCGACTCCCGGCTGATGGACTCCTCCATCAACGTGCCTCCGAAGTCGTTGGCGCCGGATCCAAGCGCAATCTGACCCAACTTGTGGCCCATCTTCACCCAGGAAATCTGAATATTGGTGATCCAGGGCCGCATGAAGAGCCGCGCCACCGCGATGATGCGGATATCTTCGGATGCCGTGGACCCAGGGCGTGAGCCCAGGACGTTGTAGAGCTCGTTCATTTCGTGGATGTAGCCCAGGGGTACAAACTCGGTGAACCCGCCGGTCTCCTTCTGGATATCCCGGATCAGGCCCATGTGGGCGGCCACATGCCTCGCGCTCTCAATATGTCCGTACATGACCGTGGAAGTGGTCGGCAGCCCGATGGAGTGAGCCGTCTTGATGATCTCCACCCAGCGAGCGGTCTTGAGTTTCCTCGGCGAAAGAATTTCGCGGATCTCGTCATCCAGAATCTCGGCCGCTGTGCCCGGCAGGCTGCTGACACCGGCGTCCATGAGCCAGCGCAGGTAGTCGGCCAAGTCCATCCCGCTCTTACGTTGGCCCCAATCGATTTCCTCGGGCGAATAAGCGTGCAGGTGCAACTGCGGAAAGGCGTTTTTGATGGTGGCCGCCAACTCCCGGTAGTGCTCGTGGTTCTTCTGAGGGTGGATGCCTCCCTGGATACAGATTTCGGTGGCGCCGCGCTCCACCGCCCCCGCGCATTTCTCCAGCAGCGTGTCCATGTCGTGGACGTAGGCGTCCGATTGATGTTTGTGCCGGGCAAAGCCGCAGAACGAACAACCCACGTAGCAAATATTGGTGAAGTTCACGTTTCGGCAGATCACGTAGGAGACATCGTCCCCCACGTCTTCCTGGCGCGCCCGATCCGCAGCCCAGACCAGAGCGTGCTGGTCGGCCCCCTCCACGCCGAGAAGAAGCTCAGCGTCTTCGACGGACATTTCGCGCCCCTCCAGGGCACCATCGAGAATTGCCGCCACTCGCGGGTTTACATCGTCAAGCATTCTTTGAAACATCAGGCAGCCTCCTCATCGGACTGGTGGGTGGGGCGCCGCGCATAGCCCTCGTCGGTAGCCAAGCGCAGCAACTGTTCTCGTATTTCAGGATCAAAAAAGTCGGGACGACCAAGCAACCAGTCCGGGTAGACGGGCCCGCGGTCCTTCAAGACCTGACCGCTTGCTTTGGTCAGTGCCCGCAGCTTCTCGATCGCGGGCCACGGGGATTCGGGGTTGATGAAGTCCACCGTGATCGGCGAAACCCCGCCCCAATCGTTGAGCCCCGCACGGGCTAGCCGTTCGAGCATACCGGGCGCCAGGTTCGGAGGCGCTTGGATATTCATCTCGGGGCCCAGAATCAGCCGGGCAAGGGCCACCCAGGCCACGACCTCGTCGTCCCGGATGGGGGCAACCGCACGCATGGGGGTACTGGGTTTGGGGTGAAATGGTTGCACGATGACTTCTTGGATATGTCCGTAGCGCTCCTGGAGATCGCGAAGGGTCATCAGGGTGTCTACGCGCTCGGCGTCGTTCTCTCCGATGCCCAAAAGCAGACCGCTGGTGAACGGAATACGCAGTTCCCCCGCCTCCTCGTGCATCCGAATTCGCACGGCCGGTTCCTTGTCCGGGGCATAGAAGTGGGCCTTTCCCTTGCCGCGCAGCCGGGTGCTGGTGGTCTCCATCATCAAACCCATGGAGGCGTTCAGAGGACGCAGCGCCTGCATCTCTTCGGAGGAGAGAATCCCCGCGTTGGTGTGGGGAAGCATGCCCCCCTTCAGGGCGACCTTGCAGGCCTCGACCACAAGATCGACGGTGGTCCTGTAGCCCCGCTCCGCCAGCCACTCCCGATGGCTCCGGTAGGCGACCTCGGGCTTGTCCCCCAGGCACATCAGCGCCTCGGTACAGCCCGTAGCCACCCCACCCCGCACCATCTCGGACACCTCTTCCAGGGAATAGGTATGGGCCTCGGCGGAGTCGGGCTGCTTGGCAAAGCTGCAGTATGTACAGCGGTTGCGGCACAGGTTCGTCAGCGGGAGAAAGATGTTCCGGGAGACGGTGATCACGTCACCCTTCGTCTTCTGCTTACTCGCGAAGGCGCCATCCGCCAAGGCGTCCAGTACCCCGGGCTGATGGAGGTTGGCCACCAAGCGCAGAGCCACTTCGGCCTCCATGCGACCCGCGTCCACGGAAGCGCCGATCAGCGATTCGGCAGCCGCCAGACTCAGGGGGGTTTCGGGTAAGGGGGTCTTCACGGGTGGCCTTCGTTTAGGAGGGAGGGCAGAGAGGAGGAACGGTAATATAGGAGACAGGCTAAATAGAAGGAGGGGCAGATGATACCCCCCGGGCCGAAGTCCGCCTACACGCCCAGCCGGAATTCCATTCAAGGGCGGACCCCCCGGGGCCCAACTAGGTCTCGCGGTAGCGGGTCAATCGGATACCCGCGGAGTCGACAGCACCGGCCAAGGGCTTGGCCTTGAGAACCGTGACCTGAACCCAATCCATCTCGAAGCTGGAAAGCAGGGCCGCCGCGATGCGTTCGCCCAACGCCTCCACCAGGCAGTGTTCGCCTTGGCCCGCCACGGCCTCCACCACGCCGTAGACCGCTCCGTAGTCGAGAGTCTCCTCCACCCGGTCGCTGATCCCAGGGGCCCGGAGTGATCGTCCGATCTCAAGATCGATACGGACCGGCCTGCGCAGCTCGCGCTCACCCGCGGTCACACCGAGGGATGACGGAACCTGGATGTTCTCAAGCAGGATCGCGTCTCCCGAGCGGGCCGTCTCCCTATTCTGATCCATCTTTACCCCCGGCCCCACTTCCCGAATCTTTCCCGGCCCCGGGCGGGCGCCGAGAGTCCAACGCACTGCGCAACGAGGCGATCAATCGCCCTCGCAAGTCCCGGGGTTCGAAAATTTCGCGGAGGGACCCCACGTCCCGGGCCCGCTCCACGCTGTGGATGCGATCGAATTCAGCCGCCAACTCCGCCTGCTTTTCCAACGAAACGTTCTGGACCAGGACATCGAGGCGCTCCCGCAGCTGGGCGCTCGGGCGTCTTCGCAGTTCGCGCTGCATCTCCACCACCCGGGGATCGGAAACCGCTTGGGCGCGCACCTCCCGGGCAAACACCACCGAGGCCGCAGGGCCGCCCCCGATCACCGACGCGTAGGAGCCTGTCAGTGCTGTGGCCTCGAGCCCTGGGTTGAGCGCCTGGCTAAAGACCACGTAAGCACCGCCGTGATAGCGGGAGACCACACAAAAATGAATCGACCCCTCGAAGTTCACCACGGCCCGGGCGATCTCGGCGCCATATTCGAGCTGCAGTTTCCGCAAGGATTCGGGCGACCCATCGAAGCCCG
>CAWVXN010000183.1:0-6176 GCA_963933695.1 uncultured Myxococcales bacterium
GAAAACCTGGTCGCCAGCGACGTACTCGATAAAGAGTAAGGGCACTGGACTGAGTACGTCGCCGAAGACTCCCGGCGCCGCTCCAGGGTGCCGGAGACCTGGCTTCAGTGGCGACTCGGGACTCTTGCGGCACGCTCACGAGAGATGCGCGACGAGATGGATAGCGCGCCCAGCCCCGCCAAGAGCAGAAAGAGAAGCCGCCGAGTCTCTTCTTCCAGACTCGGAACGGCGACGCCAACTTCCAGCCCAGCATCGTTAACCGTGAATGAATCGATGGGCGCCAGGAGGGTCAGGTAGGGTGGGACCACCTGGGCAGCCGCATGGGCGATCGCGAGCGTGGCGTTGATCCGGTTGGCCAGGTCCGTGAGAACTGCAGGCGGTAACTGACCCGGAGTGGTGGCGGCGGTCACGGTAACCCCTTCGACCACAATGCTGACCGACCCGCCCAAGGAAATCCCGTAGAGTGCCTGGCTGAAGGTCTGGGTTCCAGGTTCGAGGCTCAAGCCCGGATCATCGACCTGGATACTCTCGATCGGCGCATTCGCGATTAGGATAGTTCCCACCACCTCGGCATGCGCCCCCCCCAAACCGGGTTCCGCATTGATACGACTTGCGAGATCTTCGAGAACCACCGACGACTGGTCCCCAGGCGCCGAGATCGACACAAGGCTCAGGCCATCCATCGTGATCGTGACCGACCCCCCCTCCCCCAGTCCGTAGAGAACCTGATGGTACTCGGTCTGACAGATCGCCGAACAGCCGTCCCCGCCCGCGCTATTGCCATCATCACACATCTCTGGGGCTTCGATCGCCGAATCTCCACAAACTGGGCAACTGCACTCCGCCGGGTTCTGGCAGTTATTGATGACTTGAGTATCAAAAGGCGTCCCGTCGAGATCAACGCCCTTGACCGTGAGCAGATTCCCGTTGACTTCAAATAGGCCCAAGCCGACAACGAGGCCATACACTTCCATGGGTGCCTCAAGCAGTGAAGGAATTTGCCCGGCGGGCGGGCGCAGCCAGGAATTGCCCGAGTACACAAGGGTGGTGCCGGCACCGGCGTTGCATGTAGCCCACGAGATTTGGTCCTCGGGCGCGGTTTGCGTGACGTCCACCGCAGTGATCGGCCGGTAGCGCTGATACGAGTGCGCCGCGCCTCCGATGAAGAGGTTGGCGCCGTTCTCCACCGCCGGTTTTAAAACATGTTCACGCACCAGAGGGGTGTACTGGCGATCGACGGAATAGGGGTCCAGGGTCACGGGAAGTTCATGACTCACAACGATTTTCCAGGGCTGGCTGGAGGCCGCTAAATCCACCGCGAGCCAGGGGCCTACTGCACTGGCGAGCGTATCCCCCAACCCCGTATTGACCACTGCGAAATGTACCGGACCCACGTCGAATGAATAATTTCGCCCACGTCCGTGATCCCCAGCCGGCCCGTTGTCGGGCATGAAAACCTGGTCCGCGTACGGCTGACCGTAGGCCTCGGAGGGCGACATCGTGGTATTGGCCATCTCGTGATTCCCGGTGACCAATACCGTCGGTGTCGTCGCCATCAAATCGGTGTAGATGTCGGAAATTCGAGCCCGAAAGAGTTCCCGCTCCCCGTAATAATAGACAGCGTCTCCATTGAAGAAATGCAGATCCGGACCGATCGCGGCGAGCAACGGAAGTTGGCCGATGGCATTGAAGTTGCCCCCGCCCGTGTTCGCAGACACTGTGAAGACGATGTTGTCGCTCTTTCGAGTCTTCACCGAAGCCTGGTGGGTTCCCCCAGCCAGGGCCACCCCATTTCGGTAGTGGATCAAGCGATATTCGTATTCCGAATCGAAATTGAGTCCTACGACTGTTGCCGCGTGATTGCGCCGAGACTCACTCCCGATATATCGAATCTCCGGCGGCGGTCCGGGCAACCAGACCGAACTCCCCATCAGGCGGTACTCCACTTCGAAATGGTCTTGGTCCGGCCCCTGGGTGGCGAGGGTCATGGTCTGCCAGACGATGGCGAACTGGTCGCTGACAGCTCCCGCCGGCGCATCGCCGAGTTGGACATAGGGCCGAATATTCATCTCATAGCTGATCGAGGGTTCATCGTTAACGACGACATACATACTTCTCGAAAAAATCCCCCCCGCATCGTCGCTTGCGACGAGGGTTGCGGAACCCGTTGATCCGAAATCGATACCAACCGTCTGCTCGGAACCAGTACCAGCGGGAAATTCCAGTGTATTGACCAAAAAGTTGGCAACAGCCGGATTCGTCGAAGAGAGCGAAAGTGTGACCGGAGCGCTCGTGTTCACTCCGTGGGGAATCGTCACCGTCGCGGATTCACTCGGGTCACCCAACCCCCGGTAGAGAATCGCAGGCTCGATGCCGACACCCGTGGAAGTGACTTCAACAATGATCTGAGAGGAGCCCAGGCCCCCATCTGCCGCAAGAGTCAAATGGGCCATGCCGGCGCTCCCAATCGATAGCGCCATGTTCTGGGTGGTCGCTCCGGCAGCCGCAAAGACCAGCGGAGAGCCCGGCGCCTGAGCCACACCGCTCGCGTCGCTCACCGCGGTCACCGTGACCGGCGAGACCGCGTTGGAGCCCGGCGGAATCGTCACCTCGACCTCCACGCCCCCCGCTCCGGGGAGCGCTCGCACGCGACTCGGTGCTGCGCGAACCGTGTCGACGTAAGTCACTTCAAGCATCGGACGCCGAAGGGGGTCAGCGCTTTCACTGCTCCAGATATGAGAGGTCCACCGACCGCCCAAGCTCCGGGTGGGAATCGCGAGCGCGGGACTGGACACGTACGACTCCTGGGGGTTGATGCCGTCGTTCACGTGTATGGCCCAGGAAGTAAGTTGTGCGTTAGTTCCGCCGTACTCGTCGTAGATGGACAGCACCCAATCACCGTCAGCGCTCTGACCACAGAGACCACCGGTCCCGCCCCCTGTGCACAAGGGCAGGGAATAACAGGCCCCGTCGGGCTTGTAGGTTCCACTGAGGGGCTGCACTGCCGTACCCGCATCGTGGATATCTACAGCCGCCGAGTCGTAGAGAGTGACATCGATATCAGCCCACTTCGTCCATTTCGGCCGGGTGCAGGGCTGATTCAACCGGTTGACCAGCAGGGCCGTGTAGTTTCCGTGCCTCAGGGTCACGACAATTTCACTGCGGCGAGGGGTATCGATCTGGAGGTCTACGCGAACATCAGAAATGTTCGCGATGGTGCTCCCCGACGCAACGATGATGTCCTGGGTGCCCGAGGGCATCAAAACCCAGCCCCGGTTGCTTTCCGGATCCGCCGACCAAGATTGGAGAGAAGCGGTCACGTCGATGGCCAGATCCGCAGCCGTCTGACCCGTCTCGGCTGCGATCTGATCCTTGAAGTCCACCCCAATATCGGGTCCGGGTACCGGGCCAAATGTCTCCCACCGAATGCCTTCGTTCCAGTCCAAGAGGGCTTCGAATAGATTGGCGCTGTCTCCGGGTTTCAGTCTCCGGGCTAAATGGCCAGACGTTCGATTGTCGGGGTAGAGAAACAGGGTCGCCGATTGAATCTGGGCACCCAGCGGGATCTGGCTCGCCCCATCACCAAACAACTCGCGAAATCGAAGTAATCCAATTTCATCCCCGTAGCCGAAACGGGTTGACATGGAAGGCGTGGAAATCCAGTTGTACCCCGCAGTGTCTTCCCAGTCCCAGGCGAAGTACTCGTTCTCCGGGTCGGTGGCGAAGTTCCCATTTCTTCCGTCCGCTGTGGAGAAGTGGGTCGGATCCGTACTTTGATCCAGATAGAACCGGGCCGGCACCGAAATGTGGGTGTCTTCGGTGCCGGTATAATTCGCCTCGCCCTGACGAAACTGAACGACGACTTCGGCCCAGAGGAATCCGGGCTCAACTAGGCAGAAGAGAAAAATGAACCGGAGTGCCAGCGGGAACCGACATGCTCCCCGGGGCGATGACTCGACTCGCCGATAGAATGGGACGACCATGCCTCTCCCGGGGGGGACTCTGGCCCGGCTACGTTGCAGCATTATCAATTATACACTGAGGCGTTTGGGGTCGGTCAACATTTTCAGACAAGTCAGTCGAAGCGAAATATCCCCAGAAGCCCCTGGGCTCAGCGACCTGTAAGCCCGATGCCAAGGAGCGGAATGTTTGCCCGCCAAGGTGCCCAGGGCGAAAGAGCGCCTCATGGCGAACGAATACGCCTCCTTGAAGATTTCCTGAAGCAGTGCCAATCCCGGCCTCCTGAACCGGGATTTCACGTCAATCAAGCAATCAACTCCAAAGCGCGCGCCAGGACATCGACCCGATCGGCACGGTATGGAACCCGAAGGGTGAAGATCACCATATCGGCTCCGGCTTCGAAGAGACGAACCGCCTGGTCGGCGGCTTCCGCCCCATCCTGGTCAGCCGCAAAAGCGATCTGAACGGAGCACGTGATCTCCGAGGGGTCTCGGCCCACGACTTCGCAGTGTGCCTCGAGCACCTCGCGTTTTTGCTTGAACACTTCAGGCTTCGCAAAGGGAAGATTCCAGTGTTGGGCAAAGCGGGCGGCAATCCGCAAAGTCCTTTTTTCGCCCCCTCCCCCAATGACCAGAGGCGGCCCATTCTGCTGGGGACCCTTGGGCTCACAGCGGGCCTCGGCCAGGTTGAAATAGCGACCCTTGAAAGTCGTGGTTTCTTGGCAGAGAAGACTCCCGATCACCTCGACGGCTTCTTCGAACCGGTCCATGCGCTGGCCCATGGGCAGGAGATCAATGCCGTAGGCGTCGGCCTCCTGCTGATTCCAACCCGCCCCCAGTCCCAGCTCAAGACGTCCGCCCGAAACGATGTCCAGGGAAGCGGCCATGTTCGCCAGCACTGCGGGGTGACGGTAGGGCGTCCCGTTCACCATGCAGCCCACCCGAATCCTTGATGTCGCCTGGGCCAGGGCCGAGAGCGTGACCCAGGATTCAAGGCAGGGACCGGTCGTATCCCCTACTAGTGGATAGAAGTGATCGAAATTCCAGGCGGATTCAAAGAGCTCGACCGCGTCTGCCGCCCGCCAGACATCGAGCATATCGGGCCAGGTCGTGTGCTGAGGAGCAGTCTTGATACCGAAACGCATATTCGCCTCCTTATTTTGGATCCTGTTTCCGCCGACTTCGAATCCAATTCCCGGAAGAGCCGAAGTATCGCTCCATCCGGCCGCTCCCGCGATCCCGATAACAGAGGGGCTTCAAGCGATTCCGGCTTCAACCAATGCAGAAAGCGAATCCAAATCGCTGATTGCTGCTTCGCTGCGCGCCAGAAATGCTTCGGAGAACACCCTCCGCGCGGCGCTCTGTCCGGAAGGAAAAGTGACAATTTGACAGCAGGCCAGAACGCAATAGGCGGCGTGTATTCGGTGGCTCCTCCAGGCTTCGTCAAAGGAAAGGGGGAACTCGCTCCCACTATTCCAGATATCAAGGTAGTGGCGCAAAAGCGCTTCCTCGTTCGCTCTTCGGTCTTCGATGGACAGGGACAGGTTCATGAAATAGCTGACATCCCGAAGCGGAGTCCCGGTACTGATGATTCCCCAGTCCAGGAATCCCGTGCGCATTCCGGGATTGGGGACGGGGTCAAATAGGTTTCCGATATGGGGATCGCCATGAATCACCGTTATCGGCCCCTCCTGCCAGAGCGCGTGAAGCGCCTCTGGGCCATCGATATACAGGCGCGCCAAAGAAGCGAAATCGGCACTGAGCCGCTCTGGATGCTCGTCGAGTCCCGCCTTGAGCATCGCCGATCCGTAGCCCGGCTGGTACATGGGGGCTGCCACCCAACCCGCCTCGGCGGCGCGGCGCTCGGGCGAAGAAAAACGAACATGAAGCGCGGCCAGATCTTCCAATGCCCGGGCAGCAGCATCCGGCTCCACGGTCGTCAGCCCATCGGAGATTCCGGCCCCGGTGGCCTTGAGGTCCTCGAGCAGGAGCACAAATGCACCGCTCTTTGGGTCCCAGCGAGCAACGTACGGAGTCGGCACACGAAGGCCGATCTCCATCGCCATCGAATCATAGAACCGGGCTTCGCGCAGGCCCATCCCCGTCGCCGCAACCGCCTCCCGAGCGGGCGAATCCCTGGGAAGGAGCTTGCAGAACATCGTGTCGGGACAATTCGCAGACTCGTGGTACTCCACCCGAAGGCGGCAGTGGTGGTTG
>CAWVXN010000184.1:0-6137 GCA_963933695.1 uncultured Myxococcales bacterium
CAGGAAGGAGCGCGGAGGGGGATAGTCTGGCGGGCGGGAGCGCCGAGGCCTCGATCCCGAGTTATTGGGTCAAAAGTCGTTGATTGGAGGCCACAGCCTCACTGACGACGCGGGTGTTGAGCACCAGGGGCAGGTAGAGGGTTAAGTCGGTCTTGCTCCTGGCCGGCACGGGATGCCCGTTGAGCTCGGCGAAATCCAACTCAAGGGAGAATTTCTTCAGGCCCAGCGGGTAGTCGGCGATTGTTCCCCGAGAGGACAGGAGCCTGAAGCCGTCGGCGCTGAATTCAAGGACTCCCTCGAAATGCCGCGAGGTACGTTCCCGGGGAATCACCTCGAGCTTGAAGGTAGAAGCGCCCGCTCGCCCCGGACGCGCCTTGAGTGCCAGGCGGTAGTGGTCCCGGCCCTCGGGTCCGAAGATCCGGTAGGGGGCTTTGCGGTCGCGCTCTTTTCGTTTGCAGGCTTCGGGTTCACGGGTCTGGCCGTCGACCGTGCAGTTCAGAATTTTGATGCGGGGCCGCTCGCCCACCCGGGTCCATACTTCCTCTTGGGAAATCGACGTTTTCTTGAGCTCATCGCTCTTTGGGTCGAGTTCGCGGACGGTCATGGTTCGGTTGACCTGGGTTCCTGGATACTGCTCCTCGAAGTCGGACACATGCCGGTAGATCTGGTCAATGATCTTCTGATCAGACGGCCCCTCGGCCGAGGCTGCGGTGCCGGCCCAGGCGAAAAGTGTGAGCCAGACCCATTGCTGCCATTTCATGATGAAGTTCCTTGTGACGTATGTGTATGGGGGGCGGGAGACTAGCGCGTGGAACAAGCACTCGGTTGAAGACGTTCTCAGGGCCTCGGTGGACAAGGTCATTCGGTGCTGGCCCAGGAACTTTCGGCGTGAGTGCCCACTGGTCAAAAATTCTGGATACGACACAATCAAAGCCCGTCTTCTTGATTGATTCACTACGGAGGTCACGATGCTCGAAAGTACTATGCAGGAAACGCCTCTCTCGATTCGCTCGGTCTTTGAGTATGGCCGGCGTATATTCGCGGAGAGTCAGGTCGTCACCTTTGAGGGAGATCATTCGCGCCGGGCCAGCTTTGCCGAGGTGGGAGTCCGGGCCGAAAAACTGGCCGCTGGGCTGGACCGCTTGGGGGTGAAGCCCGGTGATCGCGTGGCCACCTTTCAGTGGAACAACCAGGAGCATCTCGAAGCCTATTTTGCCATACCGTGCATGGGCGCGGTGCTCCACACCCTGAACATTCGGCTGTTCCCCGAGCAGCTCAGCTATGTGATCAATCACGCGGAAGACGACGTGATCCTGATCGATGCTTCCCTGGTCCCCCTGTTGGCCAAGGTGGTGGATGAGCTGAAGAAGAGGCCGACCTTTATTCTGGTGGGCGAGGGCGATGCGTCGGCATTGGGGGAGGTTCTTCACTATGAAGAACTGTTGGCAGCCGAATCCGAAGGCTACTCATGGCCCGAAATTGACGAACGCCAGGCTGCAGCCATGTGTTACACCAGCGGAACCACGGGGAACCCGAAGGGCGTGGTGTACAGCCATCGCTCGAGCGTTTTGCACACGATGGCGGCGACTTCGGTGGCGACCTTCGGATTGTCCCAGGAAGACCGCGCGCTGATGATCGTACCCATGTTTCACGCCAACGCATGGGGGCTTCCCCACGCCACATGGCAGGCCGGGGCAGACATCATCCTGCCCGGGAAATTCCTTCAGGCCGAACCGTTGTGCCGACTGATCGCCGAGGAAAAGCCCACTTTTTCGGGAGCCGTCCCCACGGTGTGGAACGACATTCTTCGCTACGCCGAGGGCAAGGAAGTCGACCTGTCCAGCCTGCGCATGGTGGTCTGCGGAGGGTCGGCGGTGCCCCGAAGCCTGATGGAAGCCCTGGACGAGAAATACGGCGTACGCATGATCCAGGCCTGGGGCATGACGGAAACCAGTCCGCTGGCCGCGATCGCCCACCCGCCGCGTGGGCACGACCCCGCCGACGATATGGACTGGCGCACGCGTACCGGTCGAGTGTCCGCCGGGGTCGAATTGAGAATCGTCGATGATGAGGGCCGGGAACTCCCTTGGGATGGTGAATCCGTAGGCGAGATTCAGGTACGCGGGCCGTGGATCACGGCCTCGTATTACAAGGATCCCTCGGATGATAAATTCCAGGACGGATGGCTAAGGACGGGGGACGTGGCCCATGTGGATTCCCTGGGTTTTATCCAGATTACCGACCGCGCCAAGGACGTGATCAAGTCCGGAGGCGAGTGGATCTCGTCGGTCGAACTCGAGAACGAAATCATGGCGCATCCCGACGTGGTGGAGGCGGCCGTAGTGGGCGTTCCCGATGATCGGTGGGACGAGAGGCCCATGGCATGTGTGGTCCTGGCCGATGGGGCGAAGGTGGGTGTCGAGGAATTGACCGAGTTCCTTGCCTCTCGAGTCGCCAAGTGGTGGCTTCCCGAACGCTGGGCTTTTATTGACGAAGTGCCCAAGACCAGCGTGGGGAAATTCGACAAGAAGGTTCTCCGTGCCCAACACGCAAAGGGCGAGCTGGTGATGGCCAGCTGAAGTTGAGTTGGCCGGACTCCTGAATCGGGATTTGGGAAAATGAGGAGAGGGCGATGATCAAGCTCGTGTATTGCGTTCGGCGAAAGGCGGAAATCGAGGCGGATGAGTTTTTTCGCTACTGGCTGGACGAACACGGCCCCTTGGTCAAGAGCGTCGCCCAAGTTTTGAATGCCCGGCGCTATGTCCAGAGCCATTCGACGGAAGCCGCGGTCAACGCGGGTCTCTCCAAGGGCCGAGGGCTTGGGGAACCCTTTGATGGAATCACGGAAGTCTGGTGGGATAGCGTCGACGAGTTGATCGCCGGATCGGCTTCGCCCGAGGGCCAATCGGCGTCAAGACGATTGCAGGAGGACGAGTCCCATTTTATTGATTTCGTGGACTCCCGGCTTTTTCTGACCGAGGAACACGCGATCTTCGATTTCACCGACTGAGGGCTGCAATGGCGCTCACTGGGTCGCTCAGAGCGCTAGGGCCACCGCGAAAATTGCTCCGGTAAACCCCAAGGCGATGAACGTGTATCCCATGATTTCCCGGGCGCCGATCCTGGCCACTGCCAGAACGGGAACCAGGACCAGGGGCTGGATCAGGTTGGTCCACTGGTCGCCCAGTGCGACTCCCATGGCGACCCGGGGCAGGTCCGCACCGACTTGCTGGGCAGCCGCCATCATGAGCGGCCCCTGGACTGCCCATTGCCCGCCGCCCGACGGGATGAAGAGATTGAGGAACCCGCCCGAGAGAAACGCCCAGATAGGCAGGGTTCCGGCATTGGAAAAGGACACGAAAAATTCGACGATGATCGCGACCAGTCCGGAATCGAGCATGATGGCCGCGATGCCGGCGTAGAACGGGTACTGGAGCAAAAAGGGCACGGCGACGCGCCCGCCCTCCACGAGGATTTCGATGTACCGCAGGGCCGAGCCCGCGAGGGCAAGGCCCGCGAAGAGGAATCCGAAGTTCAGAATGTTCAACTCGAGGCCCTGCTTGCGCAGGAAAAAGTGGCTGAGGATGTA
Organism: uncultured Myxococcales bacterium; assembly: GCA_963933695.1. GTDB lineage: Bacteria > Myxococcota_A > UBA9160 > UBA9160 > UBA4427 > JAZXM01. The sequence continues at coordinate 3,590 of CAWVXN010000184.1, forward strand.
GAAGCCCGCGAGGGCCACGATTAGGCCACTCAGCCAGGGCGAATTTTCCATGCGTTCGGCCGGCGTCGCGGGTCCCGGAGAAACGTCGAGAGCGGAGGAATCTCCGACGAAAGCTGCGCCTTCCATTTCCTGGATGGCCTCGGGATCACGCGGCCTGAGCCATGCCATTACGAAGGGCAGGGTGAGGAGGACTGTCAAGGCCACGGCAATATTCCAGCCGGTGAAGACGGTCTCGGTCATGGGGATCACGCCGATCTGGGCTGCGAGAAAATGTCCCGGCGTCGCGATGGCAAGAGCCACCGAGCTGGTGAGCCCCTGGTGCCAGATCACGAAGCCCGAGAACGAGGAGGCGACGAGCAGGGGGTAGTGAACCCGAATGCCGGCTTCCCGGCAGCGTTCACCGAGGGTGCGCGCGATGATGCCGGCGGTGACAAGGCTCATGCCCCAGGAAAAAAGGGCGGCGACTCCGGTGACCAGGCACGCGGTCACATAGGCACCTCTTGCCGAGTGCACTCGGCCGGCGATCCGGCGCAGGCCGCGCTTGACCGGGGGCGTGTTGGCCAACCCGAAGCCCAGCAAAAGTGTGAGCGTGATCTGGTTGGTGAAGAGCAAAAGGTTCCAGAAACCGTCTCCCCAGGATTCGATGGCCGAGGAGACCGGATAGTCGGCGATCCCAATTGCGCAGACGAATGTGAGGACCGTGAGGCCCAAGGCGACCGCGAAGGAATCCGGGACCCAGCGAATAAAGAGTCCGACAAGCCGGTTCACAGCGTTTTCCTCCAGGCGTGATTGGCGCGCATCAGAGCAACGTCTCCATCAAGTGATCGCGTAGAGCGTGGTTGTCCACGTCGGTCGCGGCATGGAGATTCGGTGCGCCCTTCTCGTCCCGAGCGACGGCGCGGTCGTCCAGGCGAATCCGTCGGTCGGCAAATGTGCAGAGACCGGGATTGACAAGAATGGCGGCGGTGAGTGGATCGTGCAGGGCGACCCGAGGTGCCTCGTGTCCAGGGTGTTGACTTAGGAATTTCAGCCAGTGGGTGCACAGGACCGCAAGTTGTTGCGCCAGGGCATCTCCCCCCGCAAGCCTCTCGATGTCGCCCTCGGCCAGAGAAGTCTGAAAGGTCACCTCGGCGGGCACTACCCGTGGAAGGGTGGCGTGATGGGCTTCGATGACGGCTTGGGCCGCCACCGCGTCGCTGAACCAATTCCACTCGGAGATCCCCTCGATCATCCCGGGAAGCCGGACATCACTGAGCTTTCCGCCCATGATGGCGAGTGGGGGCAGGGTCTGACCAGCCTGAACCAGAGCCCCCAGGTTGGAGAGAGGGCCGATGGCGAGAACCACATCGGGCCGGGCGGCCTGCATGGCCTGGCCGAGCCGCTTAATCCGTGCCTCGCGATCCTCTTCTGGATCGGTTCGGAGCCTGGGCCGAGGTGCCTTGAGAATGCCCAGGCCCTCGTGGCCGAACATCAAGCCCTGGCGACCCGGGGTGAGTGGGGCGCCGAGACCGGGGAGCACTGGGATCTCGGGGAAACCGGCAAGAGCCAGCAGCGCCTGGGCGATTTCGCATCGAAGCTCGACGTCGCCGAACACCGTTGAAACACCCACGAGCTCGAAGCCCGGATGGCCCAAGACGTAGGCCAGGGTCAGGGCGTCGTCGACATCACTGCCTACATCAGTATCGATCCAGATTCGCATGGCGGGATTCTATCGGTCGAGCGGAGCTGTTACCAATCGCGCCCACCGTGCACGCCCATCACGAGCGCCTATCACGAACGCCCATCACGAACGGGGAGGCCTTGGCAGGAGCGGTCCTAGGAAAAGCCCAGTTCAGGCGGCCGCCCCTTCGGCTGGGGGGGCAGGTCGCCCTTGGGCCGAGGCCAAACGATGGGCGTCAACTCGCCGGCGATGGGTTCGTCCACGGCAATCCCCTGACGGTCGGGGATGAGATGGGGCAGCGGCGTGCGCCGTATGCAGCCATCGGCGAAATAGATGATGCAGTAGACCCGGCGCGTGTCATCGGTTTCATTCGCGTCGGCTTGGTGGACGGTGAGTGAGTGATGGAAGACGACCGAGCCCGGATCGGCCTCGACCCAGACGGGTTCAATATGGGCCACGGCCGGATCAGTCACGATGTCATAGGGCTCCTGGAAAACGTGCGAGATGTCGACGAAGCGCTCGAGGCCGGCTCGGTGCGAGCCCGGCAAATAACCCATGGCTCCGGTCCCTCGTCGCGAACCGTCGAAGGGGATCCAGGCGGTGACCTGATCGGCGGGCGCGATGGGCCAGAAGGGGCGGTCCTGGTGGGCGTCGGTTTTTCTTCCCCCGGCCTCTTTGTAGAGGGCCTGGTCGTGCCAGATGCGCACCGCCTCGGCGCCAAGGAGATCCGCGGCCATCCTCCCCAACTCAGGGTTGAAGGTATGCTGGCGCACGGCGAGGGCATCCTCCCAAAGATTGATGCATTGAATGAAGCTCTGTTCGTAGAGGCTTTTTTCAGACAGGGGGCGCCGGTCTGAGGAGGACCGTCCCGACACGGCGTCATCGATG
>CAWVXN010000185.1:0-6127 GCA_963933695.1 uncultured Myxococcales bacterium
GACTGAAAATCGCGGTGTCGACAGTTCAATTCTGTCCCGGGCCACCAGCTTGTGTCAGCTGCCCGCTTGCTCCGGTTCTTGATCTTCTGTTGTGCGAATCAGCGAAGCTTGGGACCCAGACCGGTTTGACACCTACTGGGTTCCCTCGACCCTGTTCGTGCGCTCTGGGCGGAGCGCTTTGCTTGGCTACGTATGGCCCCGTCCACACGGAAACCAGCGGCTTCCGGAGCCCGTTGCGGGAGGTGTAAAGGGACCCGTTGCGGGAGTGCCCTGCCCCGCCGCCGGTCCTTCCTGGCCCTCAACCCCGAGCTGGGCACGAGGCGTTCACAGTAAACGCAGTTGTCGGAGAGGAACCGAGTGCTCTGTCTTTCGCTGGGTGCGATCGACGCTCAACTCGCGCGCTTCTTCGAAGGACCATATGTTGACATTTACTAAGACAGCCGTATTGTATTTGGAGTTAGACGTCTTGCCCCGGGCCGGCCTTCTCTGCCGGCCCCACCCACGGAAGGAAGCGCACGATGGCATGGGATTTCTCGACCGAACCGGAATTTCAGGAGAAGCTCGACTGGATCCAAACGTTCTGCGAAGAGCGCGTTGAACCTCTCCACCACATCTTTCCCCACGCCGTCCGCGTGCCGGACCCCGTCGTGAAGGCTTATGTCCGCGACCTGCAACAGGACGTCAAAGACCAGGGGCTCTGGGCTCTCTTCCTCGATAAAGAACTCGGTGGGCCCGGTTTAGGACAGCTGAAGCTCGGCCTGGTCAACGAAATTCTCGGTCGCTATCCGGCGGCGCCCCAGCTCTTCGGGGCCGCTGCCCCCGATACGGGCAACATGGAAATCCTGGCCGCCTATGGAACCGACGAACAGAAGAAGCGCTGGCTCGAGCCGCTGCTCGCCCAGGAAATGTTCTCGGCCTACTCAATGACCGAGCCCCAGGGTGGCTCGGACCCCCGCCTCTTTAAGACCGTCGCGGTTCGCGACGGTGACGAGTGGGTCATCAACGGCTCGAAATGGTTCACCTCCGCGGGGCGCGTCGCCGACCTCCTCTTCGTGATGTGCACGAACGGCATCTTCATCGTGCCTCGCAAGACGCCGGGGGTTGAGATCATGCCCGAGCCACGCAATCACAATCACATCATCTATACCGACGTGCGCGTGCCACTCGACCACCTGCTCGGGCCGGAGGACGGGGCCCATATCCTGGCGCAACGTCGCCTCGGTGGTGGACGCATCCATCACGCGATGCGCACCATCGCGCAGTGCACGATGGCGTTCGACATGATGTGCGAGCGCGCGCTGTCGCGACAATCGCACGGTGCCGTGATCTCCGAACACCAGATGGTGCAAGAGAAAATCGCGGAGTCGTATGCAAAGCTGAAGATGCTGCGCCTCTACGTGCTCGAAACGGCCTGGAAGATGGATCAGACCTCCGCCCAGGAATGCCGAACCGACATCGCCGCAGTGAAGTTCACGATGTCCCGTGTGCTGCGGGAGATCTCCTTCGACGCCCTGCAGATTCATGGCGCGCTCGGAACCACGGATCTCACACCGCTCCAGGATATGTACGCGTCCGCACCCACGATGGGGATCGCGGACGGCGCGGACGAGGTCCACAAGACCACGGTCGCACGCCGAGTTCTCCGCGACTACGAACCCCACGAGGGCGACTTCCCGCGCGAATTCATTCCCTACAAGAGGGAAGCCGCGTGGAAAAAGATGCAGCCGATCTTCGACGTCAATCCCGAGCTGGCCAAGGCCGCCCAGCGCTGGAAGGAGTTCCGCGAAAATCGTAGCCGATAGGCTCGACATGTTAGGGCGGCGGTTCGGCTCACCGAGTGATCGGAGGGAGAATCGGAGGGAGAAACAATGCGCTCCAGCAAAGCCAGCAGAGAAAGCCCAGAGCCGAACGGTCGCGGTGCGCTGATCGAGGCCGCCCGGACACTTTTCGCCAATCGCGGGATCGAGGGGGTTTCGATTCGCGAGCTGGGTCGCGCCGCGGCACAGCGAAATAACAACGCAGTTCAGTATCACTTCGGTGACCGGGAGGCGCTGCTGCTCGCAGTGCTCGCGCCGCATAACGAGCGCGTCGGCTCCCGGCGGGCCGCCCTGCTCGACGAACTCGAATCCGAGGCCACGCCCTCTATTCGTTCGCTCGCCGGTGCCCTTGTCCGTCCGTCGGCTGCGATGCTCGAGAATGCGCCCGGACGCGACTACTTGCGCATTGTGGCCGAACTGATCGGCGATCCGGCCAACATCCGGCGGCGCGGCCCTTTCGATGGCACGGGGCTCGATCGCTGGAATCGCCTGACGAAGCGGCACATGCCCGACACGACCCTTCCCCTCCATCGCCGATTCTCAGCCACGAACCTCTGTTATTCGGAGCTAGGCCGCCGCGCTGCCGCCCGACGGCGGGGCGATCACCGACTCTTCGTGGGCGACCTCGTGGATCTCGTGACGGGTCTCCTCTGTGCTGAAGTTTCCAAGGAGACGCTTCGCCTCCTCGACGAGAAGCGTGGACTCACGAATGGGGCTCCCTGAAGCAAAGCCCAGTGGATCCATGCGTCCAAGCGGCTCTTCCTGTCACATCGCATAAACCGCACGATGCGAATGGCACCGTGCGATCGCCCGCGTCGCAAATTTTCCGAAATAGCAGCGAGATGCCCAGCCCGAGATCCCGACCTGCTCCGGAAAACATCGCTGGGCGAGCACTTCGCCCGCCGTCATCGCCCTTGGGATCAACCCCAACGCTTCGGCGGGCGGCCCGGTTCTCCGGTTCTCCGATCGGTCCTTGATGTCGTTGGGCCAGACTGCCTAGTAGGAACTTCAAGCTGCGTTTTGGAGAAGCGGTGGAGTCGGTTGGAGGATCGGTAAACCAAGCTGCGTTTTCCGCGCCACCGATACTAGGCGTTTTGAAAACTAAGCCCGGACGGGGCTACTCGGCTCCTTCCGGGAGGGCGATGAGCGACGCCGCGAGTATGGCCGGTTGAACCGGTGACATTGTGAACCAAGGAAACGCACCGTAGACCCAGGGAACCAGGAAGGCTGCGGTCGCACCAACGACTCCGACGCCATGAAATTTTCGTCGGTTCTCATAAAAGTAGGCCTCGAAGTCCGAAACGGCTTCGGGTGCCGGACCAAGCAGAATACTGGCTCGAACGATAATCAGGGCGGGCAGGATCAAGGCCCAGATGAAACGAATGGAGTTTCATTCGACATCAATCGCTCGCCAGAGCAACCACCAGGTGACAGAGCAATAGAGCAGGAGATATACGGCCCAGAGAATCGTCAGGCACTACGTACTCGTTAGTCTGCCTCGTCTGGGCGGCGACGAAAATACAAAATGCTTCACCACGCTACCCATGGGGTTCAATTCATTGTCGGGATCACCAAGGGTAAATCCCTCAGCACGCCGCGCATGAGGCACCCCACTCGGGTTCCCGTTTGGCCTTAACGTAACGTCTACACCCGAACATTGTGCCATGAAGACATGCTTGAATGTCTTATCCCCTCGATGGCAGGCTGGAGTCCGTCGGCGGTCTCTTCCTCGCTAATTCACTTTTGTGCTGAGGCTGCTGCCGCCCTTGAATTTTACGACTTTCTTCGCCGAAATTTTGATCTCTTTTCCGGTCTGAGGGTTGCGGTCCTTGCGCGACGTCTTGGCCTCAACGTATACCGCCCAGGATCCAAAGCCCCGAATAGAGAGCCACGCGTTGGAGGCGATGGCCTCTATCAGCTCCGCCTTGTTCATGGCTTGAGCAGAACCTGGCAACAGAAATATCAAACTCTAAAAAAGTCCAAACCCCAGCGCCGTTCGCACTTTGATCGCGTAGTCTCCTCGATCTCAAATTATTGAGTTCAGTCCAAGTAATTCCACTCTGCGTTCAGCATTATGCCGACATAGGCTCAGTCGTACCCAGCAGTCAATTCGGACTAATCTGACCGCAGAAACGCGTCGTCACTCCAGCCCCACGAAATAGCAAGGCTTTCCGAGCAGAAAGGGGGGACCACTGGCCCCTATCGCTCTAGGCACCGGGGTGGTGGCCCGTCACGGGCTCCCCACTGCCGCCAGGCGACGCAGTCGCCCCGCCGCGGGGCTCGCTGTAGGGATTTAACATAACGGCCTTACCCGGACGTTGTGCCAGAAGCCAGCTTGAATGTCCTATCCCCTTGCGCTCGCTCGACATCTATATATTGTCACCAAGAGGCGAAAAGTAGTGGACCACGACGAGAGTAGAGCCCAGATTGCCGCCGCAGCGGTCGTCGCAATCGACGAACTCGGCCTCGATCGAGTCCGATTGGTCGACGTCGCGAAGCGCGCCTCCTGTACAACCGGAGCGGTTCGCCACTACTTCCCAGACAAAGACGCCGTTCTCGGCGTGGCCACGTCCATTCCGGACGCCCAACAGCTTGCGGTGTCGGTGGTGGCGGCGCTCGATGGTCTCGGACTCCGTACGGCCCTCGAGCCAGAGGAATCGCCGAGTGATCGTCTGCGATCGATGCTTGTCTATCAACTCGCCCCATTGTTGCGCGCCGACCGAAGCGTGAACGATTTCCCGATAACCCCCAGGAACCAGGAGATTTCCGCATGAGCTTGCAGACCCTCGCCCCCGACAGTAAAGCCAGTGAGATCGTGGCCGCCATGCAGCGTGACGGCGCTTGTATCGTGCGAGACGTTCTTGACTCCGAGACCCTTACGCGACTCGGTGCAGATCTCAAACCCTGGATCGATCGATCTCAGGTCGGCAACGACGACTTCACCGGTCGCTTGACCAAACGTACGGGCGCGCTGATTGCGCGCTGCCCAGAATCCCGACCCATCGTGACCCACCCCTTGATTCTCGAAGCCGCGAACGGACTACTCGGCCCCTACTGCAATCGCATTCAAGTCCACCTCACCCAGACGATCGACATTCTGCCGGGCCAAGAAAGGCAGGTCTTGCACCGGGATCGCCTCGCCTGGGGGGGGCACCTCCCCAAGCCGATTGAGCCGCAGTTCAACACGCTCTGGGCCTTGACTGACTTCACGGAAGAAAACGGCGCCACGCACCTGATTCCCGGCAGCCACGAATGGCCGCTCGATCGCAACCCCAAGTCTCAGAACGAGAGCATCCAGGCCGTCATGACGCGCGGATCCGTACTCTGTTACAACGGCACAGTCTTTCACGGCGGGGGGGCCAACGGTTCGGACGCGGCTCGCATTGGTCTCAACATTACGTATTGCCTGGGTTGGCTGCGTCAGGAAGAGAACCAATTTCTCTCCTGTCCCCCGCACATTGCAAAGGATCTCGACCCCGCGATCACCGACCTGCTCGGGTACACCATGGGCAACTATGCCCTGGGCTATTACTCCCATCCGGAAATGGTGAATGGTTTGCCCGACACTCTGCCGCCGGAACTCGCGATTGGGCGCAAACCCGATCCGGTCTCCGGGAATACGCTGATCTCCGGGGGGACCCTCGAGGAGATCGCGGCTTCATACAAGCACGAGCAGGCGAGTGCGCTGACTATGTTGTGATACTCGAGTTGGACTTGATCGAGCCCTTTGACTCGGCCGAGGTTGGCTGAATACGAGCCGACGACTGGAGAGCCCTGCATGAGCGAAGAGACCTACGCCGGAAATACTTGAGAGCTCAGAACCGTCGCAGAACCGATCCGCTAAAGCTCCGAGTGCATCCAAGTCCGAATCGTGCCCGACTTGATGGCGCAGAAACGGGCGCAACCGCTCAAGGCTCATCTCGCTTCGGAAAATGTGACGCCGAAGAATCACCTCGACCTTGTCTAACGCTTCGGGCGGCTCCGGAAATGCCAGCCAGTAGAGGTGATAGAAGTCCCCTCTTTAGCCTATTCGCCCATGCCTAAGGCTGTCGAATGCGCCGTTGGAATTCCTATCCCCCGGGCGCCTATCGCTTGCTCTGGTAGCGTTTACCGGGCTCCAGGGTTGCTCGTGGTCCCTGGTGAATCAATGCGTTCGCCAAGTCCCCGCCGGGGTTGCCGGTCCCTTTCGGGCTTGATGCCTTCAGCCCATGGGTATAAAATGTACGCCGTCGACGCGTCGCGGTTCCTGCGCATTTTGAAGAGCGTTTCGAGAAAAAACGCGGATTTTCAGGTGGGGAGTGACCCAATTG
>CAWVXN010000186.1:0-6119 GCA_963933695.1 uncultured Myxococcales bacterium
TCGGACCCTTCCGCCAAGGCAAGGCCGAAGGGCCTTGCCGGACTTTTCCCATGACGGCGGTGGAGGGTCTGGACCAAGCCCTGGAGGAATTCCTCGCGGCTTTCGTCCAAGAAGCGCTCAGGCCGTGACGAACATTCCCCAGCCCACAACGCTGTCTAGCCTGGCCACGGTCCGGGTAGGAACCTTGAGCCGACCGAAAATCGAGGCGGTCCGCCTGGCCTTGGAGCCCTACGCGAAAAATTTCGAAGTCCATGGGCATGGCGTGGCCAGCGAGGTCTCCGAGCAGCCCGTGGGATTTGCGGAAATCGTCCAGGGGGCTCGGAGTCGCGCCCGGGCCGCCTACGAAGCCGGTCCCTGCGATCTCGCGGTGGGCATCGAAGATGGCCTGGTGGAGCTCTCCGAACTCGGAGGCGAGGTGCTCAATGTGGGCGCCGCCGTGGTGACCGATGGCGATCGTGAGGGGCTTGGCTTCAGTTCCCTCTTTGCCTATCCCCCCGCCTGCGTGGTTCCCGCTCTGGAATCCCGCGAACCCATCGGAGAATTGTTCGACGCCCTCTGGAATGCGCAGTCGAGGGAAGAAATCCCTCCTGTGCCATCGGGGCGTTCGGTGGGTAATATCGGGCTGCTGACTTTTGGTGTCCTGCCCCGGAGCGAGTACGGGCGGCATGCGGTGGTCTGCGCCCTTATCCGTTTTCTCAATCCGGAAATCTACCCTCCGTCGCGCTTCAGCGGCGACTGACTCACGGCCCATCCACTTAACAAAGCATCGAAGCGTAACTCGGGAAAATTTTTCAATGAATGACGCAAATCAGAGAATCGAGTCCCTTGAGGACTGCATCGATTATTTCCGTTCGGGTGAAACCCCGGAGTCGGATTGGGTCGTGGGCACCGAGCACGAGAAAATCGGTGTGTATACCGAGAGTGGCCTCCGGGTTCCCTACGAGGGGGAGCGCGGAATCGGCGCGCTCCTCGAGCGCATCGCGCGGCGTGACAACTGGGATCGGGTTATGGAAGCTGGGAATGTTGTCGCGCTGACCAAGGACGGGGCGAGCATTACCTTGGAGCCGGGTGGGCAGATCGAGCTTTCCGGGGCTCCCCTGGCCACGATCCGGGAGACCTGCCGGGAATTCAACACTCACGTTGACCTTGTCAACGAAGAGTCCCAGAGTTTCGGGGTGAGCTGGCTGGCCCTGGGAGTCGACCCTTTTCACGGCGTGGACGAAATTCCGGTGATGCCCAAGGGACGCTACGACATCATGCGCGATTACCTGCCGGCGCGCGGTGGTCTGGCCATGGATATGATGCATGCCAGCGCCACTGTCCAAGCCAATTTCGATTTTTCCGACGAAGCTGATATGGCCGTAAAACTGCGCACAGCCATGGGCTGCACGGCCATCGTTTCGGCGATTTTCGCCAATTCGAGTATTTCCGAAAGGGATCGAAACGGATTCGCCTCGAAACGCGTGGCGATCTGGCGCGATACCGACCCCGATCGATGCGGCTTGCTGCACTTCGTTTTCGATCCGGGCTTCGGGTACCGCGCGTATGCGGAATGGGCCCTCGATGTGCCCATGTTCATGCTGGTTCGCGACGGCCAGGCCATTCCCGCCAAGGGCGTGCCCTTTCGCACCTTCATGAAGGAGGGCTTAGGTGGGCACCGGGCCCGGTTTTCGGATTGGGATCTCCACCTGACTACCCTATTCCCCGAGGTGCGTCTCAAGCGCATTATCGAGGTTCGCGGTGCGGACGCGGTTTCCCGGGGCTTGACCTGTGCGCTGCCCGCTCTCTGGAAGGGCATCCTCTACGAGGCCGATGCCTGCGAGGCGGCTTGGAGCCTGGTGGAGAAGATGTCCACTCAGGAGCGTGAAGATGCCCAGGTCGCGGTTTCTCGGGAAGGGCTGGCGGCAACAATAGGGGGCCGAAGCGCGTTGGAATTGGCTCGGGAATTCGTTGGAATCGCCTCTGAGGCGCTGGGGACGATTGGCAAAAGAAAGGGCATCGAGCCCGACGAGAGTCATTTTCTCAATCCCATTTGGGCTCAACTGGAGACGGGGAAGAGCCCCGGGGAGATTCTTGCTGAGCGCTGGGACGGCGAGTGGAAGCAATCGCCAGCGGCAATGATCGATTTCTGTACCTATTAAACGTAAACGATCTGGGTAAACGTAAACGATCCGGGGTTTAGTAGGGCTCGCCGAGGGGCGGTCACTGGACTAATGCAGCGGGCCCAAGGGGGCCAGAAGGAGTGAGAAACATGGGCTCAGAGTCATTCAGGTTGAGCTTCAGTCTAGACGAGCAGGATATTGCGTACTTCCGGGCGCGATTTCGGACCGCAAAAAAGGCGGCCCGGGCCACGGACCCCCAACAGATCCTGGATGGTGCGCGCCAGTTGATCGAGGAAATCGAGGGCGCGACCCGGGTGCCCACTTTTATCGCCAAGGCGGTGGCCTCTCTGGAGGACTTGCTCCAGGTCATCGAAGATGCCGATTACGCGGCTCCTAAATCCGTCGTCAACCGCGTCATGGCGGCCCTGGCCTATTTTGCCGATCCCAATGATCTGATCCCGGATGAGATTCCCGTGCTTGGGTTTCTCGATGACGCAATTATGATCAAGTTCGTCGAGCGGGAATTTCGCCATGAACTCGTCGCGTACCGAAAATTTCGACGTTTCCGCCGAGGTGCCGAGCAGCGCCCCTGGACCGAGGTCGCCCGCAGTCGCATGCCGGCCCGGCTTCGCACCGTGCGTGAAAAACTCCGCGAACAAGTGACAGATCGAGAACAGGCCGATCTTGGGAAGGGCCAGCCCCGCTTTAGTTGAGGCTTTAGTTGAGGCCGAAGTCGAGGCCGAAGTCGCCGCCGAGCCCGCCGGTCGCCGCCTTTGTCTGGCCCCGCCCTTTTCCTATCCCGCCCTTGTCCCGTCTCGCCATTGTTCGATTCGGCCATTGTTCGATCCAGCCATTGTTCGATCCCGCCTTTTTCCTATCCCGCCTTTGCCCCGATCCGCCGATGCCCCTCCGCCTCCATCCTCCGCCCCCTCCAGTGTAGAGTTTCACTATGGCGTGGTGGGTGGGCCCCGCTTAGAATCGGGGCAGCCTGCAGCCGCTTCTTCGGGCCCGTTGCTACGGCCCCGGAACCAAGCGGCGCCCAACACGATTTTCGAAAGTGGGGGTGGCAAAGTTTGCCCCTTACAACGGAGTGCCAGTAGATGAGCAGCGACCCTTCCGCCGAGAACGATTCAGAGCACGCGAGAATCCTGATCGTGGGAAGCGGACCTGCGGGTTACACGGCGGCGATTTATGCCGCTCGGGCAGGGCTTGAGCCCGTGGTGTTGGCGGGGTTTGCGTTTGGTGGTCAGCTCATGATCACCACCGACGTGGAGAACTACCCGGGTTACCCCGAAGGCGTCACGGGTCCGGGCATGATGGAAGATTTGCAAAAGCAGGCCGAGCGCTTCGGCAGTCGGCTCATCTTCGAGGATGCAACCTCGGTGGACTTGTCCGCACGGCCCTTCAAGGTCGAAACCGATGAAGCATCCTTCACGGCGGACAGCGTGATCATCGCCACGGGAGCATCGGCACGTTGGCTGGGGATTGAGTCCGAGCAACGTTTCGTCAACCTGGGCGTCTCTGCCTGCGCTACCTGCGATGGTGCGCTCTATCGCGACAAAGCGATCGCAGTGGTGGGCGGCGGCGATACGGCCATGGAGGAAGCGCTCTTCCTGACGCGCTTCGGGACGAAGGTGACAGTGATCCACCGGCGCGATGAACTGCGGGCCTCGAAGATTATGCAGCAGCGTGCCCTGGCCCATGACAAAATCGAATTTGCCTGGGATTCCGAGGTGGACGAAGTGCTGGGCGACAAATTCGTCACCGGAGTTCGGCTTAAGAACCTGAAAACCGGTGCGCTTGAAGAGCTTGCCATCGAGGGTCTCTTTATTGCTATCGGACATCAGCCCACGACTGAGCTGTTCAAGGGCCAGCTCGAACTCGACGACGCCGGCTACGTGAAGGTTCAGCCGGGAACGACGCGGACCGCCCTGGAAGGGGTGTTTGCCTGCGGAGACGTCTCGGACCCCACCTACCGCCAGGCTGTTACGGCGGCGGGAACGGGTTGCATGGCTTCCATCGACGCAGAGCGCTGGCTGGCAGAAGAGGGCTTCGAGTGAAACGCGACTCGGCTAGAGAAATCTCCGGTTCAACCGGGGCAATCGAGTGCGAGGAAGGGCAAGGCTGAAGACGAATGCCGTTGACTCGGGAGATGTTGGAGCGTCTGACGGATCGGTCAAGTGATATTGTGGTGGCGACCGATCGCAAGGGCCGCGTAGTTTACTATAACGACGGCGCTTCCAAGGTATTGGGACACGATCCGAAGGAAGTTCTGGGTCAGTTCGTCGGCGCATTCTATCCAAGCGTCGATGAAGCCCGGCGCGTCGCCCAGGCGATGCGCGATCCCGATCAGTTCGCCTCGGGTGTTGTCGAGAGTTATCAGACCTGCTTCTTGTCGGCGTCGGGAGAGGAAATCCCAGTCGCGATTTCGGGAACCCTACTCTTCGACGAAGACGGCGTGGAGAACGGCACCATCGGTTACGCCCGGGACCTGCGGGAGATTCTTCACAAGGATCAACTCGCCACCTTGGGCGAAGTGGCCATCGGCCTGTCCCATGAGATCAACAACCCCCTAGCGGTGATTCTCAATCAGATGGAGATGCTCGAGGGCGAAGTCTACGCCTTGGCCCAGGAGGGTGATTGTTCGGTGGAAGTCGAGCGCATCGACGCAATCCGCCGGGAAGTGGCGCGAATCAGCGAGATTCTAAGGCGGCTGGGCGAAATGGTTCAGCAGGACAGCTACGAGACCATCAACTATGCGGGGCCGGCTCGAATGATCGACCTGCGTGGGGGAGAGGTCCGAAGCCTGGAGCGCGACGAACGTTTGAAGGGCTTGCGAATCCTAGTCGTCGACGACGACCGGGGGATTTGCAATTCCCTCAAGGAAATCCTCACAGCCGATGGCTGCGAGGTGGCGACCGCCCACGATGGAATCGAGGCGCTCGAATGCATTGGGAAGAACAAATTTGATTTGGCGCTCTCGGATGTCGTCATGCCCAACATGGATGGCCACGATCTCTATCTCAGCCTACGCGAACGCTACCCGGAACTGCCGGTGCTGATGATGACCGCTTTCCACTACGACAAGGACCACATCATCAAGCGAAGCCGGATGAAGGGTCTCGAAGGCGTGATTTTCAAGAAGCCCGTCGACCCCGTCCGTTTGCGCGAAGTGATTGTCGAGACGGTTCGCGGCCGGCAACCCTAGCCGTCCCCAGAGCCCCCTACCCTCGGTTCTGATTTACGCTCGGCTCTGATTCGCCGCTCGGGTGAAGTGTCTGGGCAAGGCAGACCCCCATGACCACCCGAACGCCGGCCCTGCGCAGGGCTTGACCGGCGGAGGCAAGGGTCGCGCCGGTGGTGGTCACATCGTCCACCAGCCAGACCCTTTGGGCGACGGGTTCACGTCGCCGAAGGCAGGCAAAGGCGCTGGAGACATTCTGTTGACGGAATCGGGCGTCGAGCCCGGCCTGGGGGCGGGTATCGAGGACACGTACGAGCCAGTGCGCCTCCAGTGGGCTGCGGTGCAGGAGAGCGATCTCCCGGGCCACGAGAGCCGCGGGATTGAATCCGCGTCGCCGAAAGCGCCGGGGGTGGAGAGGCACTGGGACGATCCGATCCGTAGGCAGGATCGGGGCTCGCCGTCCCGCTGCCCGGGCCAGCAGGCGCGCGACTCCTAAGGCTCCGGGGTCGAGTCCTGTCAGGCCGCGCGCCGGGTACTTGAAGCGGTGAACCCAAGTTCGCCCCTCGCCCCGCATGGCGATTGCGGCGACGATCGGTCCGAGCCCCGCATCGGGTGGCTTGGGAAAGGGAACCGGGGCCAACCAGGGAAGCGCCGCCTGGCAGCGTGGGCAAAGAACTTCTCCAGAGCCCGAAGCTCCGCAGCCGGCGCAGTGGCAGGGCAGAAAAAAATCAAGCAGGTCGTTCGTATTCAGCGGGAAGGGCTCCGCGGGACCGGGCCAGATCGCACTGGGGCTTGTGGACTTGTGCTTGGTGCTTGTGCTTGTGACTGGTGCT
>CAWVXN010000187.1:0-6102 GCA_963933695.1 uncultured Myxococcales bacterium
GTCGGGATTGTCGACGAATGCCTGGCTGAAGAGTCCGCGGACGGTAAAGCCATAGCGTTGGTACTCGGCATGGAATTCGTATATCGCAGTGGAGAGGCTGCCGACGGGGAGGTCCCCGACGCTCTGATCCTGACCCTGGTTTCCATAGTAGACCGAAGCACCGAGATTCAATCCGGACATCGCCGCCACATCGGTGCGGACCACCACAGACCAGTCGTTGGTGAGCGCCTCCATTCCCTTTTGCCGACCCGGCCGAAAGCCCGAGGCGTTGAACTTGCTGCCTTCAAAGCTGCTGACCGCATACGCTTGATACGTGACGCGGTCTCCAAATCGCCCAAAAAAACCGGCCCCGTTCTCACGCCAGGTCGAAGGAATAATCGTCTTCTCAACCTCGGGTCGCGAAGCGCCATAGTAGAAGGTCGGCTCGTGGAGTTGATTCACAAAACCCATGGGGATCAGGATCAGTCCTACGCGAAAATTCAGCGCATCCGAATGGAGGTAGTCGAGGTTCAGGAATTCCACAAACACATCGCTGCCACCCGCGTGTTCGAATTCGATCTCCGAGTTGAGCACCCAGCTGTCGGAAAACTTGTACCCCACGTAAAGGACGGCGCGAAGCGCGTCGAAAATGTCATCGTCGGTGCTGTCGTGGCGGAAGCGGACTTCCCCATAGCCCCCGATAGAAAGGCCGGCGTCTTGGGAGTAAACCTTGGAGGCCGACGGCCCGACTCCCCAGACGGGATCAAATTCTGAATCGACGGGCACCGCTTCGCTGATGCGATTCTCGCTCAGCTCCGCGGCAAGAGTGGCCACCTGTTCCTCAAGCACGCGGATGCGCTCGTCGGCGGTCGGAACCTCCGCCGGCTCGGCGCCCGGTTCGGCGTGGCCGAGGCCCGCAACCATTGCGCCAGCCAGAACCACGGAAACCAGAATGTGCTTAGAGAACCCGCGCCCGGGAAATTGTGCGAGGCGTGTGAAATTCATTGATCTACTCCTCTGTCTCTGTGTTTCCGTG
The DNA here is from genome assembly GCA_963933695.1 of uncultured Myxococcales bacterium. Lineage (GTDB taxonomy): Bacteria > Myxococcota_A > UBA9160 > UBA9160 > UBA4427 > JAZXM01. Next base: position 1,016 of record CAWVXN010000187.1, read on the forward strand.
TCTGTGTTTCCGTGTTTGTGTTTCCGTGTCTGTGCACTGCCACTCGCTCCAAGGGTGAGACCGACACCCGGCTCCACCGGCCCAGCACCCAGACATCGCTCCGAAGTAGAATCAATTGAAAACGAAAGTCAATATCGAATGAGAGGTTTAGTTCAGGGGGTTAGGGGTTTCAATGGGTGCCGGCCGATCCCTCGCTGCGTGCGCGGTCCCCTGCCGCGGAGTGCCAAGCGAAGCTGCCTGGGAAGGACCCCTTGCCTCTTTCCATCCATCGATCCACTCGCCGATCTATCCGGTCATTTACCCGGCGAGCCCGGTGGATAGGCCCCCGTAAAACGAAAACCGAAGAAACAGCGAAGAATGCGATGCCGATCGCATAGGCAGCATCAGCATCGGCATCGGCATAGGCATAGGCATCGGGAGCCGGCCGAAACAGTCCGGTATTGACTGCCGCCGCCCGCACTTCGTATCCCATAACAACTCGATTTAAAACAAGTTTTCAAATCAACGAGGGAGCCGATGTTGACCGGCAGAGGGTCGGGGCTGGGGCTGGGACTGGGACTGGAAATGGGGAGCCTGACCCGCTCCAGCCCGGCAAAATCAACCAACGACCCGCACCAAAAACCCCATCCCCCCAGGCGGGAGGAGGATGTCCACCCCGTTGCCCCCGGAGCGAGCCCCGGAGAGCGGTTCCATGGGCAGGCCAAAATCGGGCCGGGGCAGAATCTAGGCCGACTCTGATCTAGGCCGGGCGACTCTGGGCTTTGAGCTTGGGTTTGGCCAACAGACGCAGGGAACCCAGGGCAAAAAAAAAGCCTACCCGGAGGCAGACAATATTTTTGCGACGACCCACATATTATAGCAGGGATATTGGTTTCGTCAAGCACGTTTTTGCCAACCAACCGAATGAGCTTCCGAATGCGGAAAAAGCGTCTCCGACTGCCGATTTTTCAGCCCTTTCCATCGAGTGAAACGATGTTTTGTAAGTCGAACTTTCGAAAGGGCTATGGTGCGCGCCGTGCCCATCCTCTTCGGCGCGCTCGTGTGCGCTCTCTCTCTCTTGCTTTCGCCGATCCTCGCCTCCCCTGCCCTTGCCCACGGCAAGAGCCTTTCGTACTCGGCGTGGCATTTCGGCGAAGACGGCGCCCAGGTCAGCGTGCGGATTCCCCTGCTCGAGTTGAGTCGGTTGGGTATTCCCCTTCCCCTCCCGGGTAAGGGGAACTCCTCCCCAGACGGCCAAGAGGTCGGTGAATACCTGACCCAGCACCTGGAACTGATCACTCCCGATGGGCCGTGCACCCGCACGGGCCCCCCCACATCTCGCCCAACGGAGACCGGCTGGGTGCGTTTTCGCTGGTCCCTTCGCTGCCCGCCCGGAAACCAGCGCACCCTGGGAAGCCGAATTCTTCTCAATGAGGCCCCATCCCACCTGCATTTCGCCCGATTGACCCTCGAGAGCAAGTCCGAGGGTGCCCGGCCTCGAATCGTCGAGCGTGTGCTCACCGCGGGGGAGCCCTCCTGGAACCTGAACCTGGCTCCCCCCGGCACCGAGCCCGAGTCGTCTCCCGCTTCGCTCTCGGGCACTTCGTTCATGAGCTACGGCCGGCTCGGTGTGGAGCATATTCTCAGCGGGTGGGACCACCTCGCCTTTGTCCTGGCCTTGATCCTGCTCGCGCGAAACCTCGGCGAAGTCGCCCGTCTGATCACCGGGTTTACCGTGGCTCACAGCCTCACCCTGGCACTCGCCGTCTTGGGCTGGGTACGCGCGGAAGCGGCCCCCATTGAGGCGCTGATCGGATTCTCCGTCGCTCTGATCGCCCTGGAAAACGGTTGGAGCCTCGGCGGACGCGGGCGAGGAATCCCCCGAGTCGCGGTGCTTGCCCTACTCGTCATGGCGGGTCTGGCCGCCGCCGGCTTCGGCTCCCTGGCAGTCCTCACCCTGGTGGGCCTCGCGGTCTTCATGGCCAGCCATTTCGAACTCCTTCGCCGATCTCCTGACACCGGCCTTCACCGTGTCGCCCTGGCCTTCGCCTTCGGGCTCGTTCACGGCTTCGGATTTGCGGGCATCCTCGCCGAAATGCAGCTTCCCTCGGACCGACTCGCCAGCGCACTGCTGGGCTTCAACCTTGGCGTCGAAGTGGGTCAATTGGCCGTGGTGGCCTTGATTTGGCCGCTGCTGGCCCTGCTCAGACGAAGCGCAAACGGCGTACCCCACCGTCTCTTCGCCGAAATTGCCTCGGGCGCCGTCTTCGCCACGGGTCTCTATTGGTTCTTGATCCGCACCCTCGGCTCGGGATGAGTGGCCGGCGGACCCGAGGCGGACCTCGGCTCGCTTCGGTATCCCTTAGACTTTTCGTCACGATGGCACCGGGAGCGTCAAGCGATTGACGCCTCCCCCCCCAAAATGGAGGTAAGCAAACCATGGGATTCCCCGACTACGCGGCCTACGACGCCATGGGTCTGGCCGAACTGGTTGCCCGGGGCGAGGTCTCGGCGGAGGAGCTTCTGGACGAGGCCATCACCCGGATGGAGCAACTGAACCCGGTACTCAATGCCGTCGTCATCCCCATGCTCGATGAGGCTCGGGCGACCCTCAATGCCGGGCTGCCCGAGGGTCCTTTCCGGGGCGTTCCGTTTCTGCTCAAGGATCTCGCGCTGAACTACAGCGGTGTGCCCACGACCCACGGCTGCCGACTCTTCGCCGACCATGTGCCCGATCACGACAGCGAACTCGTATGCCGTTATAAGCGCGCGGGACTGGTGATCTTCGGAAAATCGGCCTCGCCCGAATTCGGCCTGACCACCACGACCGAATCGATTCTCTTCGGCCAAACCCGCAATCCGTGGAACCTCGAGCATGTAGCCGGGGGCTCTTCCGGGGGCGCTTCGGCGGCGGTGGCCGCGGGTATTCTCCCGATTGCCCACGCCAGCGATGGGGGCGGCTCGATTCGAATTCCCGCCGCGTGCTGCGGTCTCTTTGGCTTGAAACCCAGCCGGGGTCGCATGCCCTTCGGCCCCGATGTCGGGGAGGGGTGGAGCGGAATGTCCACCATGCACGCCGTGTCGCGCTCGGTCCGAGACAACGCGGCACTGCTCGACGCCACCGATGGAGCCGATATCGGGGCCCCCTACCCGGCCCCCGCCAAAGCACGCCCGTACCTCGAGGAACTGGAACGCGAGCCCGAACCACTTCGCATCGCATTGCTGACCGAGACCTTCAACGGGCTCCCCACCCACCCGGATTGCCGCAAAGCCGCGGAGGATGCCGCGGAGCTCTGCGAATCCCTGGGGCATCGGGTAGAAGCCACTCGTCTCGAGGTCGACAGCGAAGGGCTGGGCGCGGCGAGCCAGGCCATCATGGGCGGAAACGTCACCAGCCTGCTGGAGGACCGGGCGGCCGCGCTTGGGCGGCCCTTGCAGCCCGACGACGTCGAACCCTTCACCTGGATCAGTGTCCAGGGCGCCCGGGGGCGGAGCGCCGCCGACTACGCCCGGGCGATTCGGGGCATTCACGCCATCGGCCGGACAGTCGAAAATTTCCTCCAGGGCGTCGATCAGGGCTTCGACATGATCCTCTCGCCCACAATGGGGGCGCCACCGGAAAAGCTCGGGGTACCGGCCCTCTCCAATCCGGACCTGCCCGGCTTGGTCACCGCGCTCCTCACCTCGATTGGGTACACCCAGGTCTTCAATGCCTCGGGGCACCCCGCCATGTCGGTTCCCCTGTACTGGAACCAAGCCGGGCTCCCCATTGGCATCCAATTCGCTGGGCGCCTGGGCGACGAGGGGAGGCTCTTCCAACTCGCCGGCCAACTCGAACGCGCCCGAGGCTGGTCAGAACGCAGGCCCCCGGCCCCCTGATCGCCTCCAACTCGCCCCCAATGGCCCGCGAATCCGAGCGAGATACCCACCGGCAACCTTCCGGGAATGCGATAGCGTCTCGGGCTCAGAAAATTCACCGATCCCCCTATTCCAATTCCACCGGAGGAAGTCATGGCCCGAGAAGCAGTCATCGTTCAAAGCTTGCGCACCGGCCTTACCAAGGCGAAGCGCGGCTCGTTCAACACAACCGAACCCGTCGACTACCTGGCCCACACCCTGCGCGAGGCCGTGGCCAGCGTCCCCAACCTCGATCCCGCCGAAATCGAGGACGTGATCGTGGGCACGGGCTTCCCCGAAGGCTGCCAGGGCATGAACACCGCACGCATCGCCGCCATGGCCGCGGGCCTTCCCAAAGAAGTCGCCGCCACCACGGTCAACCGCTTCTGCTCCTCGGGCTCTCAGGCCATCATGATGGCGGCCCACTCGATTATCAACGAGGGCGCGGACGTGGCCATCGGGGCCGGGGTGGAAACCATCACCATGATGCAGGACGGCAGCCAGAACACGACCCGGCTCGCCAATGCCGCGGCCCAAAAACGCTTTCCGGGCCTCTACTTTCCCATGGGCCTGACGGCGGAGATCGTCGCCGAGCGTTATGGGATTTCCCGGGAAGACCAGGACGCGATCGCCCTCACCAGCCAGCAGCGGTATGCCGCGGCGGTGGATGCCGGTTTCATCGCCGAAGAAATCACGCCCATGAAAGTGACGCGCTCGGTGATGAAGAAGGGCGAGGATCCTTACAACGAAGACTTCACGGTCGAAGCCGATGAGTGCAGCCGGCGCCAGACAACCCTGGAAGGGCTGAGTTCGCTCCAGCCGGTTTTCAAGCCCGCCGCAGAGGGCGGAACGATCACCGCGGGCAACGCCTCCCAGCTCTCCGACGGCGCGTCCTCCACGGTTCTCATGTCCGCCGACCGAGCCAACGCCCTGGGGATTGAGCCCCTGGGCATTTACCGGGGCACGGCCGTTGCCGGCTGCGGGCCCGAGGAGATGGGGATCGGGCCGGTCTTTGCCGTTCCGAAACTCTTGCAACGACACGGCCTGACCATCGACGACATCGACATCGTGGAGATCAACGAAGCCTTCGCCTCCCAACTCCTCTATTGCCAACGCGAGCTGGGAATTCCCTCGGAGAAGCTCAATCCCAGCGGCGGCAGCATCTCAATCGGCCACCCCTTCGGCATGACGGGCTCTCGCATGACAGGACT
>CAWVXN010000188.1:0-6085 GCA_963933695.1 uncultured Myxococcales bacterium
GGCGGTTGGGGCACTGGGTTTCGACGAAGAGCGGCTTGAGTTGGTGATGCACCAGTTTGTGACCATCACCAGTGGCGGGGAAAAGGTCAAGCAGTCCACGCGTCGGGCAACTTTCGTAACCATCGATGAACTAGTGCAGGATGTGGGTAAGGACGTCTTCCGTTTTTTCATGATCGAGCGCAAGCCCGAGGGGCATCTCGATTTTGATCTCGATCTTGCTAAGGATCGGAATTGGCGGAAGAACCCGGCCTATTACGTGCAGTACGCCCATGCCCGAACCCACGGCATCGAGCGCCGGGCCCAGGAGGAGGGCGTTCCCATGCCCTCCAGCACTTCCTTCGATCCCACGCGACTCGAATTGCCCGAGGAGATCGAACTGGTCCGGAAACTCGGCGCCTTCCCCGAGATGGTGGAACGCGCGGCCCAGGAGCGTGAACCCCACCATGTGGCCTACTACTTGCGCGAACTCGCGGGGCTGTGGAATCCCTATATCCAGGACGGAAGTCGCCATCGGGTAATTTCCGAGGATGAAAGCCTGTCTGCGGCACGGTTGGGTCTCGTCCTCGCCGTCCGAAACGTGCTGGCCGAGGGACTCGATCTTCTCGGACTGACTGCACCGGAGCGTATGTAATGGCGGAACGGCGAGGCGCACGCCAGAAGGGGCGATTTTTGGGATGGCTGATTTCCAGCCTGGTTCTGATTTTCTTGATGGTCGGCGGCTTTGGCGTCGGCCTCGTGGTGGGATTCGTGGTGGAGGAACCCACATTGGTGGCCGGCCACATTGTGGGCCGGACCACAGCCATCGATTGGGGATCCCAGGGTACGCCCGCCTCCACAGTCCAGGGGCTTGGGTTGGGCGACGAGATCACCTCCCCGCCTTCAGTGGGGCTTGGTCCGCCGTCCTCCGCTCCAAGGATTTTTGCGATCCAGGTGGGGGCTTTTGGCGATCCGCTCTTGGCCGCTTCCCTGGCCGAGGACTTGCGCTCCACGGGCTATCCCGTCCAGGTTCTCGAACCCCTGGAAGACGACCGCTGGCGGGTTCGGGTGGGCCCTCTGTCCCAGCGCGTTGTGGCTGAAGAAATGGCTCTCCGCTTGAAGCGCGAAAACCGACTTCCGACCTGGATTTTGGACGAGTCGGGGAATTAGGCATGCAGGCAAACTTGTCCATCCGCGTGGCGAAGACCACGCGCGCGGCCTGAGGAGAGTCCGTGCGTTGGCTCATCACAGGAAGCGGCGGGCAGTTGGGGCAATGCCTGACTTCGGCAGTGCAAGCGCGTCCAGGAGAAGTGCTGGCGGGCGCCCTGAATCATTCTGAATTTGATATTGCGCGCCCCGGTGCGCTGGCCGAATTGCTCAAGGACGGCCGAATTGGCCGCCCGGACATCCTGGTGAACGCGGCTGCCTTCACCGCGGTGGATCGCTGCGAGAGCGAGGAGGCCCTGGCGCTTCGTATCAACGCCGAGGGGCCGGGCTGGCTGGCCGAGGACTGTCGGGAGGCGGGGATCAACTGCATTCATGTGTCGACGGATTATGTCTTCAGCGGAACGGCGAGGGATCCCTATCTGGAAACCGCCGCGGTTGCGCCTCGGACCGCCTACGGGCGGACGAAAGCAGAGGGCGAGCGCCGGGTTCTGGAGGCGTTGCCCGGGGCTGTGGTGGTCCGAACCAGTTGGGTCTTCGGTCCGGGCCGTAACTTCGTCGGTGCGATTCTCCGCCAGGCCCGTCGGCGTGCCCAGGGGTTGGAATCGGGTCCGCTGAGGGTGGTTTCGGATCAGTACGGTTCGCCCACCTATGCGGCGGATCTTGCTGAGGGGATTTTGGATTTGGGGTCCCTTGCTTTTGCTCCTCCCGATGCCGATAGGGGTAACGTGCCGGGTGCCCGTTCGGGGGGCACCAATGAGGGAGAAGAATCAGGAATGCGCGGGATATTCCACCTTTCAAATCGAGGGAAAACCAACTGGCTCGAATTCGCACGCTCGATCCTGGAATTGACCGGCTATGGGGATCTGGCCCTGGAGCCGCTGGCGACCGCCGATCTGGAACTGCCCGCCGTGCGTCCGGCCTGGTCGGTGCTCGGGTGTGAGCGGGCCGGTGGTCTTGGCATCGGACTGCGGCCCTGGCGGGAAGCTCTTGCCGGCTACTTGAACTCGGCGGCGGGCGTTGCTCTTCGGGAGGAGTCGGTATGAGCGAGATCCCCACCGAACGCATTCGAAACTTCTGCATCGTGGCTCATATCGATCACGGTAAGAGCACGATCGCCGACCGGCTGCTCGAAGCCACCGGCGCGCTCTCCGGCCGTGACCAGCAGGATCAATTTCTCGACAACATGGACATTGAACGCGAGCGTGGGATCACGATCAAAGCCCAGACAGTGCGACTGCGTTTTCGGGCCGAGGACGGTCACGAATACCTGTTGAACTTGATTGATACCCCCGGCCACGTGGATTTCTCCTATGAGGTTTCACGTGCCCTGGCCGCCTGTGAGGGCGCGCTTCTGGTGGTGGATGCGGCTCAGGGGATTGAGGCCCAGACTCTGGCCAATGCCTATCTCGCGGTGGATGCCGATCTCGAATTGATTCCCGTGGTCAATAAAATCGACCTTCCCTCGGCGGACCCCGACAAGGTGGCCCAGGAGATCGAGGACGTGGTCGGACTGGACGCTGCCGATGTATTGGCGGTTTCCGCCAAGCAGGGAACGGGAATCAAAGCGCTGCTTCAGGCGGTGGTCGATCGGATCCCGCCACCGGTGGGCGACGTGACCGCACCCACCCGGGCGTTGATATTTGATTCCTGGTTCGATCCTTACGTCGGTGTGATCATGTTGGTCCGTGTGGTTGACGGGAAACTGAAACGCGGGGATACCATCAAGCTGATGATCTCGGGGGGAGAGCACGGAGTCACCCAGCTCTCGGTGATCGATCCGTCGCCGCGCAAGGTGGACCAACTGAGCGTCGGTGAGGTCGGAATGGTTGTCGCCGGCATCAAGACTCTTTCCGATGTCCGCATTGGGGACACCATCACCTTACGATCGAACCCTTCGGAAGAGGCCCTTGAAGGCTTTCAGGAAGTCAAGTCCATGGTGTTTGCGGGGCTCTATCCCGTGGATGCGGAGGACTACGAAGATCTCAAAGCGGCGCTTGAAAAGCTCCGCCTCAACGATGCCTCTTTCGCGTACGAACCGGAAACCAGCGCGGCCCTGGGATTCGGCTTTCGTTGCGGTTTTCTCGGCTTCCTACACGGGGAAATCATCCAGGAACGATTGGAGCGCGAGTACAACCTGAACTTGATTGCGACGGCACCCACCGTGCGTTACCGCGTTGTCCCTAAGGATGGGGAGAGCTTCGAAATCGAGAGTCCCGCTGCCCTGCCTGAGTCCTCGGAGATCCTCCGAATCGAGGAGCCGTTGATCCATGCCAATATCCATGTCCCCTCAACCTATCTGGGCGCTGTGATCGGCCTCTGTCAGGACCGAAGGGGCAATCAGAGGGACATGCAGGTGCACGGGGCACGGGTGCAGGTTCGCTATGAACTTCCCCTGGCGGAAGTGGTGACAGACTTTCATGACAAGCTCAAGAGTGTGACCCGGGGCTATGGCTCGTTCGACTACGAACTCGTGGGCTTTGCCGCGGCGGACCTCGCCAAATTGGATGTATTGGTCAACGGCGACCCCGTGGATGCGTTGTCGCTGATCGTCCACCGGGATGCGGCCCAATCTCGAGGATCGGAACTCGCTCGAAAACTCAAGGAGTTCATTCCTCGCCAGCAATTCCCCGTGGCCATCCAAGCCGCCGTGGGCACCCGGGTGATCGCGAGGACAACGGTTCGCGCATTGCGAAAGAACGTCCTGGCCAAGTGCTATGGGGGCGACATCTCCCGCAAACGAAAACTGCTGGAAAAACAAAAAGCGGGGAAGAAACGAATGAAGATGGTCGGATCGGTGGAAATTCCCCAGGAAGCCTTCCTCGCCGCTCTCAAGCTTGGAGACGAATGACTTCTCCCGTGGATCCCCAGGATCCTTCCCCACACAACGAAGGCAACGAGGAGAACGGCGTGTCCGGGAGAGGCCGCCTCGCGGCGATCTGGGAGCAGGTCAGCACGCTGCTGGTGGCTGTGGTCATCGCGCTGGCAATTCGCGCGTTCTTGGTCGAGCCCTTTCGTATTCCGTCGGGCTCGATGTTCCCGACCCTCCTGATAGGGGATCACCTCTTCGTCAACAAGCTGGCCTATGGCCCACGGATTCCCTTTACGGATATTCGTCTCCCGGGCCTTCAGGAGCCGGAGAGGGGCGATGTGGTCGTGTTCGAAGTGGCCAGGAATGATGGCAGCGAGGAGGGCTTGCGTACGGATATCGTGGCCGCCGACCTGTACCCGAATCTGCCCCAGGACGATTTTGTCAAGCGCCTGGTTGGATTGCCTGGGGATCGGATCTATATCAACAACGGGATTGTCACGATCAACGGCGTGCCGGCGGAGCAGATCGCCACGGGCGAGATTTTTGAAGACAATCGGGGCGCATCGCTGGTGATCCGGGATGAACTCCTGGAGGAGTGCGTCCACGAGATGCTCGACGACCCGATTCTGAGTAGTCCGTTCGGGCGCAATCGTGAGTACATCGTTCCCGAGGGCCGCTATTTCATGATGGGCGACAACCGCGATCACTCCAACGACAGCCGGAATTGGGGGACGATTCGGATGGATGAGATGAAGGGGCCCGCCTTCTTCCTCTACTGGTCTTGGGATGTGAATGGCAACGCCCTGCAATTTTTCAATCCCGCCAACTGGTGGCGCGCTGAAAAGCGCTGGGATCGAGTTTTCAACCGGGTGCGTTGCCAGACCCGGGAGGAGCTTGGGCAGTCCTGAGTTGCTGATGGGGCGGTTCCGACCCCCGGAAATACTCCCGAACACGCGATTGACGGCGCCGAGGCAGCGGTTAGACTCCCGCCACTTGATCAGCCCCTTTTAAGCCCGTCCCGAGAGACGGCCAAAGGAGCAACGTTGGCGCCCCCCCGAACCACTAGCCCCGATGCCAGTCCCCCCCCCGAAGGCGCCAAGAGCGCCTCCTCCGGCGCTATGAGCCCGGATGCTGGCGTTTCCCCGGCGAGTTCAGTTGCCCCGGCTGTGGATCAGTCGCGAGAGCGCGTGGTCCTGGACGATACGAAAATTCGCCGAGCCCTGATGCGGATGGCGCACGAGATCGTCGAATCCAATGCAGATCTCGGCGCTCTGTACCTGGTGGCCATCCCCAACGGGGGTGTGCCTCTGGCCCGGCGCTTGGCCGCCAACCTTGAGTCCCTGGCCGAGTGCCAGCCCCGGATGGGGACGATGGACACCACTCTCTACCGGGACGATCTGGCCACCCGTGGAACCCGGCCCCGCCTGCGTACCACGGAAATGCCCTCGTCCGTGGATGAGAGCGTGGTCATCCTGGTAGAAGACGTGGTGAGCACCGGCCGCACGATTCGCGCGGCCATGGATGCATTGATGGATTTCGGTCGGCCGCGCGCGGTCAAGGTGATGGCTCTGGTGGATCGGGGCCACCGAGAGCTGCCCATCAAGATCGATTACGTGGGCAAGAATATTCCCACCCAGCCGGGTGAATCCGTGGTCTTTCGGGCCAAGCCGTACGACAAGTCCGAGGAAGAATCATTCGAGGTCGTGGTGAAGGGGTCGGACGATTCGCCCCCGGATCTCGAGCGGGCAAAAAAGTCGGGAGGATTCGTATGATCGGCCAGGACCTTCTGGGCATCGAGCACCTCGAGCGCGATCAGATCGAACTGATCCTTGAAACTGCCGAGCACATGCAGGAGATCGGCACTCGGGATGTCAAAAAGGTCCCGACCCTGCGCGGCCGGACGGTGGTCAACCTGTTCTTCGAACCCTCCACCCGGACCCAAACGAGTTTCGAGATCGCTGGCAAGCGCTTGGCCGCCGACGTGGTGAACTTCTCGGTATCCTCGTCCAGCCTGAGCAAGAGCGAGAGCCTGCTCGATACTGCCAAGACCCTCGATGCGATGGATCCCGATGTGGTGATCGTGCGCCACAAGGTGGCGGGCGTGCCCCAGCGAATCGCCGATGTCCTCGACGC
>CAWVXN010000189.1:0-6075 GCA_963933695.1 uncultured Myxococcales bacterium
ATCTCGATCTGTAGTAGTCATAGCTGCGGAGTCTAACCCAAGCCGGAGGGATCTCGATCCGCAAGAGCGCGCAGACGCTCAAAGGAGTAGATGCCCGTGTCGTGGCCATCGCTCCAGCCGATGCCAATGGCATATCGACCGACCGAGGTGATCTGAATCGGATGAACATCCTCGGGCACTGCCGCCGGGTCGAGCTTGTACTCGCCCGTCCACTCGTCGACACAGGCAGCGCAGGCGCACGCCAGCCGCAGGGCACGCACCTCGAAGACACTCTCAACGTCGTCTCCCCAGCGAATACTCAGCGCTCTGGAACCACTTTGCTGGATCTGGGTCGGGATCGTTCGAGAATCTTCGGAGCTCATGCGACCAACCATAGTCCGCGGATCCCGTGTGGGCGATGCCACTCCACGCGCTCGCTTCAACCGGACTCCCCACCCGCCCACCCAATCACCGCCCCGGGCTGTATGCTCCCCCAATGCCCGCCCTCGACCTCGAAAGAGCCGCGCAGGTGGCCAACCACGCCTGCGACCTGGCGCGTCGGGAAATCATGCCCCGCTTTTGCGACGTGAGCGTCGAGTTCAAAGCCGACGGATCCCCGGTCACCGAAGCGGACCGGGCTGCCGAGCGCGCGATCCGGGGGGTTCTAGAGAGCGCTTATCCGGATTTTGGACTCCTGGGCGAGGAGTACGGTGAAAACGAGGCCGGACGAGAAGGCCCTCGGTGGATCGTCGATCCCATCGATGGGACCATCGCTTTCTCGCGGGGTATTCCCCTTTTCGGCACATTGATCGCCCTGCTGGTAGACGACGAGCCGGTCTTGGGAATCATCGACTTGCCCGCTCTCGATGAGCGGTATGTCGGCTGGACAGGCGCTGGCTGTCACCGCAACGGCCGCCGGGTCCGGGTTTCGGATCGCACCGATCCAACCCAATGCCTGGCCAGCACCGGTGATCGGATCTGCTTCGAGTGGTCCGGGCGCCAAGCCGGTCTCGAGCGCATGACCGCCGAGCTGCCCCTGCTCCGGACATACACCGATGCCTTCGGGCACTCCATGGTGCTCTCGGGGGCAGTGGACGTGATGGTGGACTGCGATCTCAACCCATGGGACGCCGCGGCCACACAGATCCTGGCCGTAGAGGCCGGGGGAGCCTGTGTCAGCCTCACCAGTGCCCGGGACAAGCTCGACCTGATTTTTGGCAATCCAGCGCTTGTCGAGCGGGTCGCCGACTTCTTCGAAGCCGATCAATGACCGCGTTCCAGCACCCCCGCTACGCCCGGGTTACCGCATTTAAAAAGAGCCGCCCGATGGTGAGTCTCCGGGGCCGCTCTTACGCTATCGTCAATCGCCCAGAAACTCCCCGCGTCGACTTCATCGGTGGCCAGCGTGGACTCGAATTCGGACCCGTGCCACGACTTCCAGAGGCTCGAGCGCTATTTCGGCCGGAAGCAAATGGGCCCCTCGAGAATCTGAAATCGCTCCCACCGAGCTTCAATCAACTCCGAGGAATCACCCGGTCCCACTAAAACGGACCCCGCAACCAACGACCCGTACTTTCTCGACCCGGGAATTGGAAGGAACCGCCCCGATGACGACGCCCTCGCACCCCACCCTCCACCCAACCCTCGAAGAAGCGCGAACCCTTCTCGAAGCGGCCACAGGCCTGCTGGAACGCGCGATCACTGCGGGCAAGACACTGACCGACGGCGGCAAGCGCATCGACGACCACCAAGTTGCCACCGAGCGCATCGCCTACGCGGCCACCGAGGCCGTCGCCGCCCACGAGGTCATCATCGCGGCGGAAGAACTTCGCAATGAGGGTCGTAGCAGCCCCGTCCTCGAATTGACTGCTGTGGGCGCGGTGGGGCAGTTGGTCAAGGGTTTACGCGGCCGCCTCTCCGATTCGGCCGATGACCTCGGCCTGGGCGACGCTGCCGTGGAAGCCGCCTTTCCCGCCGAAATTCGCGGGCTCTTGCGCCGGGCCAGCAGCGAATCCCTCTGCCGCGAGATTGGGACCCACATCCTTGGGACCCGGGGCGTCAACGATTTCCCCCTCGACGAAATGCACGAGCAGGTCCGCGAGCAAGTCCGCGAGTTTGCGGCCAACGAGATCATCCCCCACGCCGAGCACATCCATCGCAATGACGATCTGGTTCCCGAGGCGTTCATCACCAAAATGGCGGAACTCGGCTTCTTCGGGCTTTCGATTCCCGAGGAGTACGGGGGCGTCGAAATGGGCAATCTGGCGATGATCCTGACTACCGAGGAACTCTCCCGGGCCTCCCTGGCTGCCGCCGGCTCCCTGATCACCCGTCCGGAAATTCTCGCGAAAGCGCTGCTCGGAGGCGGTACCGACCAGCAGAAAAATGAGTGGCTCCCCAAGCTCGCCTCGGGCGAAATCATGGTCGGCATTTCGGTCACCGAGCCCGGTATCGGCAGCAACGTCGCCGGTGCCAAGTGCCGAGCCGAGCGAACAACCGTCGACGGCGTGCCGGGCTGGATCATCAACGGCCCCAAGTCGTGGTGCACTTTTGCCGGGCGCGCCAACATCCTGGCGCTGCTCGCCCGCACCGACCCCGATCCCAGCAAGGGCGCCAAGGGGCTCTCGCTCTTCATCGTCCCCAAGGATTCGTTCACCGGGCACGCTTTCGAGTGTGTCCAGCCGGGCGGCGGGAAAATGTCGGGCAAAGCGGATGCCACCCCCGGATACCGAGGGATGCACTCTTTCAGCCTCCAGCTCGAGAACTATTTTGTTCCCGCGGAAAACCTGGTCGGCGGGGACGCAGCGGAGGGCAAGGGCTTTCAACTCCAAATGGCGGGGTTCGCCGCCGGACGGCTTCAGACCGGCGGCCGGGCCTGCGGGCTCTCCCAGGCAGCCATCGAAGAAACCGCCAAGTACGTGGTCGATCGGGACCAATTCGGCCAGCCCATCTCGGAATTCCAGCTGACCCAATACACCCTCGGCCAAATGCAGGTCAAACTCGCTGGGGCCCGAGCCATCACTTATGCGGCGGCGCGAGCCTTCGACGAGGACGAGCGGGCCGCCGCCCCCCTGGCCGCCCAGGCCAAGCTCCTGGCCTGCGACGTCGCGGTGGAGGTCACCCAGCAGGGCCAGTTGATGCACGGAGGTTGGGGCTACGCCGAGGAATATCCCATCAGCCGCTACGTAGTCGACGCCACGGTCCTGCCCATTTTCGAAGGGGTGAAGCCGATCTTGGAGCTCAAGGTCATCGGTCGCGCGGTGCTCGCGGGCTGAGGGCTCCTTTGAGCTGAGGGCTCCTTTGAGCTGAAGGCTCCTTTGAGCTGAAGGCTCCTTAAATGGGCTCAGCGAATGGGCTCAGCCCCCCATCAGGTACGCGGTCAAGACATCCACCATGGGCTCTACGTCCTCGGTGCCCGCCATCTCGCGGCAGGAGTGCATGGCGAGCATCGGATTGCCTACGTCTACAGTACGAATGCCCACCCGGGCTGCCGAGATGGGCCCGATGGTCGAGCCGCAGGCTTGGTCGTTTCGCGACACGAAGCGCTGAGCCTTCACATCCACGCTGCGACAAAGCGCCTCGAAATGTCCCGCGGTCTCGGCGTCCGTCGCATAGGCTTGGTTGGCGTTGACCTTGATCACCGGCCCCCGGCCCACCACCGGGTGATGCCCCGGCTCGTGCTTGTCCGCGTAATTGGGATGAATCGCGTGGGCCATATCCACCGAGATCATCTGCGAAGCGGCAAGAGCCCGTGAAAGACCCTGGGGCTCGCCGCCCTTGTAGCCCGAGACGATCCGTTCCAAGACATCGGGCAGAAACGTCCCGGCCGCACCCGCGGCGCTACGGCTTCCCACCTCCTCATGATCATAAAAGACCCCTACCCGGGTAAACGCCGTCGGCGCCTGGGCGCAACTGCGCTGAAGGGCGGTCAGGATCGCATGACTCGAGGCCAAATTGTCTAGCCGCGGCGCGCTGATGAATTCGCCCCGAGAGCCGATCACCCCAGAGCACTGGGTGTCGTAGAGCATGAGGTCAAAGGAGAGCACCTGATCGGCACTGCCCAGGGAAAAGCCCTGGGCGCGCAATTCTGTAGCCAACAATTCCCGGATGGGCGGGGTGTCCTCCAGGCCAATGACCGGCACCGTGTGCTTCTGGGCGTTGATCTTCAAGCCCTCTTCGCGGATTTCCTTAAAAAGATGAATCGCCAGATTGGGAATCCGAAGCATCGGCCGGGCAAAATCCATCAGGACGGTTCGCACCTGGCCGTCCTGGGCCACGCTCACCCGCCCCGCGAGAGACAAATCCCGGTCGAGCCAGGTGTGCAGGAGCACGCCCCCATAGGGCTCAACCGCGAGTTGACGGTAGCCGTGGGCAGAAACATCGGGCTCGGGCTTGAGGCGCAGATTGGGGGAATCCGTGTGTGCTCCCAAAATGCGAAAACCTCCCTGGGCGGGAGAGGTGGTCCCCAACTGGAAAGCTGCCAGGCTGCCGTCGTTGCGCACCACGTAGCGGCGGGCGCCTGGCCCGTGGTCCCAGAGTTCGCCTTCGGTGATTCGGTTAAAACCCGCCGCCTCCAGCCGAACGGCGCCCTCGGCAACTGCATGGTAAGGGGTCGGCGAGCGGTCGATGAAAGCCAGTAGGTCCTGAACGAGATCGGGCATGCCGGGACCATAGCGGTCCCTGGCCCGGGTCGGTCAAATGGCCCCGCCACCGAGGAAGGCCCCGGCCAAGCCGGCTACTCGCACCCTGGGATCTCGCCAGTCCATCGGCTCTCCTCCCGGCACAGGTCGAGGGCCTTGCGACCAAGCCGCAGCAGGCTCTCATCCGGACCCAGTGGTTCGAGGGCAGCCGGTTCGAACCAACCCAGGTCGATGGACTCGTCGCTGATCGCCAGCGACTGCCCCTCGCGCGCCACGAGCAGATACCGAATATCGTGGTGGGCGTGCTCGGGCTCATCGCCCCGAGCCGGGATCCTGTGCACGTCCACATCCAGGGGAAGGATGGCATCCCCAGGCGTCGGACTCGGCACGCCAGAGATGACGCCGAATTCCGTCATCCCAGATTCCTCCCGGGCTTCGCGAAGCGCCACGCGAAGCACATCGTTGTCGCCATCGGCGTGTCCGCCGAGTTGGAGCCAGCGATTGAGCTTCCGGTGACGGGTCAGCAGGACCTTTGTTCGGTCTGGGGAGAGAATCCACGCCGAGGCCGTGACATGACCCGGCAAGCAGGACCGCTCAAAACAATCCGGCTGACTCTCCACAAGACTCCGCACCTGGCCCACGCAGACCGACTCCTCGGGATAGGCGACTCCGTATCGTTCCAAGATTCCGAGCAGCGGTTTCCTGTGCATGACACCTCACCCTCAGCGGATCGCAAACCCCACACACTTTCGGGCTCCGGCCCCCGGTGCGCAATAACCCGTCCCTCGCCCTCTCAGGGTTCCGGAACGGGCTCACGCAGAGTGACAAACTCTTCGGCGAGGGTGGGGTGAATTCCAATGGTCGCGTCAAATTGCGCTTTGCTAAGCCCCGCGCGAACCGCCACTGCAAAACCCTGGACGATCTCGCCCGCTTCGGCGCCGGCCATATGAAGACCCACCACGCGATCGCTGGCTCGGTCCACCACGAGTTTCATCATGCAGCGCGTTGGAGACGATGTCAGGGTCTGCTTCAGCGCCCGAAAAGTTGAACGGTAGACGTCGATCGCCCCGTAGCGCGCCCGAGCTTCGCTTTCGGTCAGCCCCACTGTGCCCAGGGGCGGCTGGCTGAACACTGCCGCCGGCACCGCCTCGTGAACCGGGGCCATGGGGCGGTCGTTGAAGAGGGTATTCACCAGGCAAATAGCTTCGTGAATGGCCACTGGAGTCAGGTTGATACGATCGGTCACGTCTCCGATCGCGTGGATGCTCGGCAGTGAGGTATTCGAAAACGCGTCCACCACCACGGCGCCGTTGGCGGTTTTTTTCACACCGAGTTCTTCCAGACCCAGACCCTCGGAGTTCGGGTGCCGACCCGTGGCGCACAGCAAGTGGTCGGCCTCCAGCACCTGGCCGTCGCTGAGAGTGGCCCGGATTCCGCCGCCCGTGCGCTCGATCTT
>CAWVXN010000190.1:0-6075 GCA_963933695.1 uncultured Myxococcales bacterium
GGCTTTGTAGCGTTGGTCCCAGCGATGAGAACCGCGAACAAATTCAAGACCGCTTGATTCACGCGTGACGGGATCGAGGGTGATCCAAAACGAGACGATCTGGCTGCCAGCGACAGGCCAGAAGGGGATATCCTGATGCCAGGGCGTTTCCACCGGACTGCCCGCACGTTTGATGAAAAACTGTTCGTAAAAAAAGTTGACTGTTTCAGTCCCGAGTACCTGATGGGCCAGTGCGGGTAGCGAAGAAAAAAGAGCGAGGTCGCGAAAGGCGTCGTTGAGTTTCCACACGAATATGTCGCCATGAAAGCCCTGATCGGCCAAGTTGATTCCCTCACCTCCGAGTACGCCCTGGTTGCGGATGACCTCTTCGGTCGCATCACGCATGTGCTCAATGGTTTGCTCGTCGATCAATCCCCGTGCGCAGACAGCGCCCTCTTCGGCAAAGGCCGCAAGTTCTTCCTCTTCAAGGTTGCGATGGGGCAGGGGGGGAGTGGGAAACTCGGACTGAATTAGTTTGCTCATCGGATTCATCTCCATTGGGATCCCGGAACGCCGGGCAACATATTTCTGTCGGTGATATGGCGGACTTCAATCCGGAGATCGTACCTTCTATGGCTCTTCTATGGCTCTGATCACTTTCATGGGGCGGCGGGATCGGCATTGCTCAATGCACACGCCGGGCTCGAACTCTCAGGTCGCGGAGCACCTCATTCAGCGAATTCGATTGAGGATCCTCGGGCGCGTAGGCGAGATACCGCTCTAGGTCTGCGACCGCCAACCCGAAACAGCCGAGTTCGCGATAGATTATTCCTCGGTCGCGGAATTCCATTGGTTCGTCTCCTGCCAGCAAGATAATTCGATCGCAGCACGAAAGGGCATTTTCGAATTGTTTCCGACCGACATAGATCATCTTGAGGTTGCGCAGGACACGCTTGAGGATTTCGCGCGTGGGGGTTGCGCTTAGCATTTCGGGTGCGAGGGATACTTCATTTCCTACGTTGTTTTTCAGTCGCTGGAGGCACTCCTCGGGGCTAAGGATTTCTCCGAAGAACGGATCGACGATGACCTCTCCGGATTCCGTATAAACTTTGACCAAGAAATGGCCGGGGAAACCAACACCTGCGGACAGTAGGCCGAGCCTTTGGGCTACTTCGAGGTAGACAATGGCGAGGGTGATGGGGATTCCCTTGCGGGTTTCGAGCACGGCGTCGAGGAAGCTATTCAGGGGGTCACTGTAGTTTTCTGAATTCCCGGAAAATCCCTCCTGTTCGAAGAGGATTCGATTGAGGATATGAATTCGCTGAAGGTCTGAATCGGCGCTCGTGAAGTGGGGCCGGATTCTATCGGCGAGCATCGCTAGTTCTCCAAGCCAATGGTCGACATCGAGTTCGGGCCGGGATTCGGCGGCGATCCACAGAGCCGCCTCGGCCAGCGGGATTTCGTGGTCGGGCGCAGCCACCAAATTTTCGAAGCGCTTCCGGGGGTCCATGGGGGCAGTTTGGCCCAACTGGGTCCCAACCGCGATGGCTCAAAATGTCTCTGTATCCCTAAAACCTGCGCGCTCGCCTGGAGATAAGGACAGCCGCCAACTAGGGGGGCCTCACTCTCGGTGAAGGAAATTGACCAGAATTTCGCGGTGGGCGAATCGCCACCCGGCCGAGGTTCTCACGAATCGATCCTGGTATTCGCCGACCATCATCGGGCCTTCGAGGGGGGAGAGAGGACGGCCCTCCTTTCCGTCGTGGCGATAGAGTGTCAGGTAGACAGTTCCTTCGGCGTGGTCTTCGTCAACGATATCGATCATGAAATTGTTGCAAACATGGCGCGACATGCGGGCTGCGTTGGCCTGACGTTCGGCCATCGCCTTTCGAATCTGCTCGCGGCCCTCAAGGGCGCCATCCGCCGATTTCCACACCCCGTCCTCAGTGAACAGTCCGGCGATCTGCTCAGCCTCATTGTGGTCGACAAAGTGGCAGTATGCGGTGACCAGACGCTCGCAGTCTCGCTCGATAAGATGTTGATCAAGCTTGTCCATGCTCATCCTCCTGAGGGGGGCGGACGTTCGCCGGTCGTGCTCGGCCTTCGCCAGAGAGTTTGCCTTCGCAGTAGCGTGATGGTATCGGAATTTACAGTGTGCTGAATCGAGGCGCGAGAAACGAAAGTCAGGTGAGTCAGGGCAGGTGGGTGCCTCCATTTACCCCGAGGACTTGGCCAGTGACCCAGCTGGCTTCATCCGAGGCCAGGTAGACCACCGCTGCCCCCGCATCTTCAGGTTTCCCCAGTCTCCCGGTGGGCTGGCTTGCGGCTAAATAACTCACGGCTTCAGAGCCGCCCACGTTGTCCATCAGTCCGAGGGCTACTGTGTTGACCGTCACCCCATTTGCAGCCACTTCCATGGCGAGATGCCGCTGGAAGCCGATGGCTCCCGCTTTGCCAGCGCCATAGAGGCCCACTCCAATGGGTAAACCCGTTTGGCCAGCGCCCGACGAGATGGTGATAATGCGGCCTCGCCCCCGATCGCACATGCCTTCGAGAACGGCCTTGGCGCAGTTGGCCGGGCCGTAGAGGTTGACATCGATGAAGCGACTCCATTCGGAGACGTCCATGTCACGAAATGCCGCGAGTTCCATGGTGGGGCCGCCACCCGCATTTCCGGCGTTGTTGACCAGGATCTCCACGGGCCCCAGGGATTCGGTGATTCGAGCGATTCCGGTCTCCACCTCGCTGTAGAGCGTGACATCGAAGCATGCGGGGATTGCTTCGCCCCCCTCAGCTTGAATCAGGGCGACGGTCTCCTCGGCGCGATCTTGATCTAGGTCATTGACAGCGATCCGTGCGCCCTGAGCTGCAAGAGATCGGGCAATTCCGGCTCCCATGCCCCGGCCTGCTCCTGTGACCAGCGCGATTTTTCTCGTCAACTCGAACATTGTGCCCTCCTGCTTGGGAGTCCGGCGAACTGTAAAATCCGCTGAGAAGTTTGAGTCTCGTGAACTGCCGGGTGGAAGACCAATCTATGAGACCAATCTATAAGGTCAATCTATAAGGTCAATCTAAAAGGTCAATCCATAAGACCAATCTAAAAGGTCAATCCATAAGACCAATCTATAAGACCAATCTAGAAGTTCAACCCAAAGCCGAGACTGAGGGAGATATCGTCCTTCTTGGGTGTCGATTCGTCCGACTGTTGCGTGGGGTTCCCGATGCGAGTCCAGTTCAGCGTAGAGTTGACGGTCAGATATTTTGTAATGTCGATTTCGAGGCTGATAATGGCCTGCTGGTCCAAGCCGGATTTGCCTGAAGTGGGCAGGGTGAGGCCGTAACTCGTATCGAGAGTAATGTCGCCGGTGATATCCCAGTTTGCGTTCGTCCTTGCGCTTACCGCGAAGGAACCGGAAGCAATTTTCTGGCCGGGTAGGGTGGAGATGAACTGGACGTACTGGTACTGCACCAGCGCGGTGACTTCCCAGTCGATGTTGCTTCGCTGGGCGAGCTGGTAGCCCATTCCTGCCCCGGGCCTGACTCGAAAGTCAATATTCGCAAATTCGTCGGTGTAATACTCAAGAACGGTTGGAATCAGGAAAAAACGATCCTTGATAAAGAGATCCGCCTCGAAGGCCATTTTCTGATTTTCGACGTTGGTCACGTTGTCGGTTTGTCCGAAATTCCCGTAATAGCTCGTATCGAGCCGGAGGAACGCACCTCGGCGCGTCAGGCTTGCCTGAAGATTGGCATTCACCTGGCTCGTGTTGCCCGAACTTGAAGAGATTCCGGCGCTTACTTTTCCGGACCACAGCATTAGTTCATTTTTGTTACCGACTACGAGGGAGATCAGCGCTTGACGCGGGTAGACCTCGCGGCCTGTATTGGTCTCGATGACAACTGAGTCTCGGGTAATTTGGCCAACGCCAACGACGACTCTTTGTTCGGTAAAGACGAAAGTGTTAAGGGCGGTGGAGTAAGTGTGAACGACGTCCTTCATCTTGAGATCGAGGTCATCGAACTTATCGCTGTCGAACTTCATCTGGTCGTTGCGAACACCGTCGATGGTTCCCTTGAGCCACTCGCCGGTGTTCAAGAGGACCCACTCCCACTTGGCCGGCTTTAGGTCGCCGGGATACCACCGGGGTGCCCCGGAAGTGAAAGTTGAGGGAGCCGATGAGGGCGTGCCGGGCCCGGGTTCCGGTTGCCCGTTGACGCTCTCATCGGGGAGCGAGACCGTTCCCGCCTCCGCGGCAAGCGCCGGCTGAGCCTGGCCGAGGCCGAGCATGCATGCGCCGATGAGGAGTCCGAAAAAGAGGCGCGATCGAAGGTTGCTAGTCATAGGGCGTAGGATTCTTACACGATCGTCCCGATTTCGGAAGGGGCCACCCGTGCGAACTTTCGCTCGGGCCCGGGTGGCCCATCGGGGAACCGGGCCTAGTCTTCGAATTCGAGACCCGCGAAGCTCCCCTCGGCTCGCCAGTCCGCCAACAGCTTGAAAAACTCGATGGAGCCGCCACCGTAGGGGGCTGCGCGTGAGGCCGTAGGGTTCGGCTGGCCTTCATTGTTGTAGTAGCCCGGGGTGCAGTCATTGCTGCCCAGGGCGCCCATGGCGCCGACTCCCTTCTCGATAATGGTTTCGACCCAGGCTTCTTCAGCGACCTGGGAGACCTCAACGGTCTTGCTGCCCTTTTTGAGGGTATGGCCGATGACATGGGCGATATGGGTGGTGAGTTCCTCAAGCAGGTGAGGGAAATTGGCCGTAAAGGCGGCCTGGTTCATGTGCATGAGGAAGCAGTTCGGGAAACCCCGACTCTGCATGCCGTGAAGAGAGCTCATCCCCTCGGCCCACTTGTCGCCCAGGGCTAGTCCGTCTCGTCCGAGAATCTCGTATCCCGCCCGGCGGGCGTAGGAGGTGCCGACCTCGAAGCCCGTGGCAAAGATGATGCAGTCGACCTCGTACTCGACTCCCTGGACAACCAGTCCGCCTTCAGTGATTCGCTCGACCCCTTTGCCATCGGTGTCGACAAGCTGGACGTTTTTCCGGTTGAAAGTGGGAAGGTATTCGTCATTGAACGTAGGGCGCTTGCAAAACATTTGATAGTAGGGCTTGAGTTGTTCGGCCACCGCCGGGTCTTCGACCAGTGCGTCTACCCGATCTCGGATTTCATTCATCTTGTCGAAGTTGGCCATCTCCATGATGTGGGGGACGTCGACGTCTCCAGCGGATGTCGCCTCCTTGAACCGGTTGACCATTTTTCCAATCAGGTCGGTCCAGCCGTCGTGCACCAGGTCCTCGGTTTGCGGAACGCCGGAAACCAGTCCGTTGAAGTTCTCCATTCGGTGTTTGTGCCAGCCTGGATTGAGGTTCGTGGCCCACTCTGAATCGGTGGGTGAATTGCCTCTCACATCCACAGAAGAGGGCGTACGCTGGAAGACAAAGAGCTGCTCGGCTGTCTGACCCAGGAAGGGGACGCATTGGATCGCCGTTGCTCCGGTCCCGATGACAGCGACTCGTTTGTCTGCCAGGCGGTCGAGATCGCCTTCGGGGCCGCCCCCGGTGTATTCGTAGTCCCAGCGACTGGTGTGAAAGGTATGTCCCTTGTAGTCGTGGATCCCCGGGATCCCCGGGAGTTTGGGTCGGTTCAACGGACCGTTGGCCATGGCGACAAAGCGGGCTCGAATTTGATCGTTGCGATTGGTTGAAATGATCCAGCGCGAGCACTCGGCATCCCACTGCATGCCCGTGACTTCGGTTTGGAAGAGGGCCCCCTCGTAGAGATTGTAGTGACGCCCGATGGCCTGGCTGTACTCAAGGATTTCTTTCGCCCGGGCATATTTTTCGGTCGGCACATAACCCAGTTCCTCGAGAAGGGGCAAGTAGATGTACGACTCAATGTCGCATTGGGCGCCGGGGTAACGGTTCCAGTACCAGGTACCCCCGAAATCGCCTCCCTTCTCGATGATCCTGATATCGTCGACTCCCGCATCGCGCAGGCGTGCGCCGGCTTGGAGTCCGCCGAATCCGCCACCGACAACCAATACATCGACCTCGTCGGTGAGGGGTTCTCGTTCGATCGATTGGTCGAGATAGGG
>CAWVXN010000191.1:0-6071 GCA_963933695.1 uncultured Myxococcales bacterium
GGCGACCGCTTGCGTGTTTCTCTTGCCCTGATCGAGCCGAAATCCGATGCCCGGGGTGTGCGCCGAACGCAAGATCTTTCGATGCAAGTCATGGGGCAACTCGCCCAGATGGAAGCTCAGTACTTTGCCCAGATCGCCGGTCAATCGCCCACGGAACTCGGAGATCAGGCATGATCGGGAACGACGTAGTGGATCTACACGACCCCGACGCCGCACCGACTTGGCGGACCCCGGCCTTCGACGCCCGGGTCTTTTCGCCCGCCGAGCGGGCGAAGATCGCGGAGAGCACCGATGGAGTTCGCGAGCGTTGGTTGATCTGGACGGCGAAGGAGGCCGCCTTTAAAGTCGCCCGAAAGGGCGATGATGCAGCTGCTTTCATTCCCCGGCGCTTCGAGGTGACGCCGCGCCCGGGATTGCGCGCCCGGGTTCTGTGGGGCGCGTCAAGTTTCGAATGCCAGTGGGTCTCGGAACAGGGCTTCGTGCACGCTCTGTGTTTTCTTCCCGGCGCCGATGAACCGAACTGCGTGGGCTTTGAGCGGGTCGATGTCGCCGAGGTCGAGGACTCTTCCCCCGAAGCCTTGAGCCGCGCGGCCCGTCGGTTGGCCAAGCAAAAAATTGCCCGGGTGTTGGCTGTGCCCGAGGGCGCTCTTGAAATCCGCAAAAGCAACCGTATTCCCTTTCTGTGCCTCCGGGGTCAACCCCTGGCTGGAGATCTCAGCCTTTCCCACCACGGCGCCATGGTGGCATTCGCCTGGTCCCGGGAGCGGGTACGATGCGTTCCGTCCGGGCCGGCTGGGTTTGGAAGAGTTTCTGTGAGCACTCTGCACAGAGAGGGAAATCCGTCTTGATTCAGCCTCTTGAAATCCGAAGGCTGGCGGTGGTCAATCGCGGCGAGGCCGCCATGCGCTGCATCCGGGCCGTGAAGGCCTTGCGCACCCTCGAGGACAGCACGCTCGAAGTAGTTGCTCTCTACACCGCCTCGGATTCCGATGCGCCGTTCGTTCGCAATGCCGATATCGCCATCGAGTTGGAGTCCGAAGCCGGGGGGGTGGCCGCCTACCTCGACCATGACCGGATACTCGAGGTCTTGGGCGAGTGGAAAGTGGATGCCGTCTGGCCGGGTTGGGGTTTCGTGGCTGAGGATCCGGAATTTGTCGCTCGCTTGGCGGAGGCTGGGATTCTCTTCCTCGGTCCGAATGCTGAAGCGATGAAGGCTTTGGGAGACAAGATTACTTCCAAGCGGATCGCCGAAAAGGCGGGGGTTCCCGTCACCGCCTGGAGCGGCGGCGCCCTTTCGGATGAAGCAGCCGCTCGGGAACACGCGGCCCAGATCGGATACCCGGTCATCATCAAGGCCACGGCCGGTGGTGGGGGTCGAGGGATTCGCATGGTGGAGAGCGAGGCCGAGATCGACGAAGCCTTTCGTTCGGCGGGTTCAGAGGCGCTCTCGGCCTTTGGCAACGGGGATCTCTTCTGTGAAAAACTCATCACCGGAGGCCGGCACATCGAGGTCCAGATCGTCGCGGACCTGCATGGCGAAGTGATGGCCCTGGGTTGCCGTGACTGCTCGGTTCAGCGCCGCCACCAAAAGGTGCTCGAAGAGGCTCCGCCTCCCTGGCTCAAGGCGAAGGTACGCGATGAACTTGAGCAGGCTGCCGTTCGCTTGGCGCGCCACGTCGGCTACCAAGGTGTCGGGACGGTTGAGTTTCTACTGGGCGACGAGGGGTTCTTTTTTCTCGAGGTGAATCCCCGACTGCAGGTGGAACACGGAATCACCGAGGAGATCGTGGGCATCGATCTCGTTCAGCTCCAGATCCGAATCGCGCGGGGGGAATCACTGGCGGGGCTCGAAATCAAAGAGCGTGGCGTGGCCATCGAGGCGCGTGTCTGCGCCGAGGATCCCGATGCAAATTTTCTCCCGTCTCCCGGGCGTATCGTCCGCTTCGATCCCGCTCTTGGGCCAAGGGTTCGAATCGACTCGGGGGTTTTGTTGGGGACCACCATTTCATCGGAATTCGATTCGCTGATCGCCAAGGTGATCGCTACGGGGGACAACCGCGAAGAGGCCCGAGCCCGGCTTCAGTGTGCTCTGCGTGATTTCGATCTGGTGATCGAGGGGGGCGCGAGCAACAAGGGCTATCTCATCGAGTTGCTCGGTGCCCAGTCCTACCGGTCGGGACCCGTGGATACGACCTGGCTCGATCGCTGGAATGAGGCCCGAGGGCAATTTCGCCGAGATGATCGGAGCGAGGCCCAGGACGCCTTGGTGGCCGGCGCCATCGTGGCCTACCAGCGGGGGCGTCATCAGGCTCGAAATTTCTTTTATAGCGACACCGCGGCGCTCTCCCGAGAGCGGATTCCACCCAGTCAGGGTCAGCAGGTTGATCTGACTTATGGGGGAGAGAGCTATCGGTTGATGGTTTATGCCATTGGTGCCTGGCGCTACCGAGTTCACCTGGGCAGTCGGGCCGTCGCGGCGACCTTGCGCGAGGAAGGTGCGTACCGCGCGAGGCTCATCATTGACCAGAGAGTCCGGCGTCTGGTGTATGACGTTTCTGAGTTGGCCCTCCGCCTTGAGCTCGAAGGCCAACCCTATCGCTTCGGTCTTCAGACCGCGGGCCAAGTTCGCTCGGCTTCTCCCTCCATGGTCGTCGCAGTCCATGTGGAAGAGGGCGAAAGTGTGCGTGTGGGCCAGGGGCTCGGGTTGCTTGAAGCCATGAAAATGGAAATTGGTTTTCAGGCGCCGGTATCGGGGACGGTGAGCGAGATTCGGGTCCGGGCCGGGCAACAGGTGGCCGCTGGCGATGTGCTCCTCGTAATCGATCCGAGTAGCGATTCAGGAGATGTTGGCCAGCCGACCGAGGTGATTGAGCTTCCAGAGCAAAGTGACCCGCTAGCGGTTCTCTTCCGTTTCGAAGGCGATGAAGAACTCGGGCAGCCCGATCTCGAAGCAGCGAACCGGATGGAACCCTCCCAGCGCCGGGTCGCAATGGAGAGCGTTCGCGAAGAGGTCCGCAGGGTTATGCTCGGCTTCGATACGAACCCAGTGCGTGCGGAGAAGCTGGCGGGCTTCTTGGAAGCGCCATTGCCCGATAATCTGAAGCATGACTTCAAGTTGGAGCTGGCCGAGGTTCGAAGCGAAATTCGTACCTTCGTAGACGTTGAGGAAATTTTTAGCCGCGCACCCATCACCTTGGCCTCGGGGGAACTCGGCCCGTCCAACGATGCGCGCTTTCGCATGTACGTCCGGCGGGTCAGGGCTGCGGGTTCGGGCATCGCAGACGAATTCCTGGACCGGGTTCGAACGGCTCTGAGGCAGTACGGAGTGACGACTCTCGACCCCAGCGATGCACTTGAGCGCGCGGTTCTGCGGATGCTGTCGGCCCAGCGCGACCCCGTCCTGCGTTACCGCTTGATGTTGGGAGTGATCCGACGGGTGACCGCCTTGGCCGATTCGGAAATTGAACTGAATCAGGACGTGGAACTCGCCGGGGCGTTGGATTTGGTGGCGCGAATGCGACCCCAGGTCGGCGACGCTCTCTCGGACGCAGCCCTGGAGGCGAGGTACCGAATCTATCGGCAACCCGGGGTCGAAGAGCGCGCCGCCCGAACGTCGATTGCCGTGGAAGACTGGCTTTCTGCCTCTGAGACCGAGTTCACGATTCCGCCCGCTGAAGTGCTCAGCGAGGTGGCGTCGGCGCCCCGTCGGGTCTTCGACCGCGTCGGTCATTGGATGATGGGGGCGGAGGGGGCTCGTCGGGAAGTCGCCCTGGCCGCGCATACCCAGCGACGGTACGCGCCCCGTGTGCCGGAGCAGTACAGCACCTCGTTGTTGGAAGGGACGCGTATTCATTGCGTCCGCTACCGGGATTTTGGAGTGGTGATCGCCGCTCAAGCAACCCATGCGAATCTTCTCGTGGTGGCCGAACGCGTGTGCCGTGCGGCGAACGAATTGGACGAAGCCGAGGAAGGGGTGGTCTTTCGCGCGCTGGAGGTCGTCGTGCCCCCCCACCAAGCGCCCGATTTTTCCGCGATCCGCTCGGAGCTCGAAGCAATCATCGTCAACAATGCCCGTGGCAGAACCTTTACCCTGGGCATGCTGGGCGAAGAAGGCGGGATCGATCACGTGTTCAAAAGCTGGGAAGACGTCGGCGGCGAACTCGTGTTGCGAAACCTTTATGATCTCCACCCGGAAACCGCCGAGCGAATCGATCTGGCTCGTTATGTCAATTTTGAACTCGAACGGATTCCCGGGGAAGAAGGGGTCTATGCGTTTGTGGGCCATGCCCGAGAAGTGCCCGACGACGAGCGGGTCTTTGTGCTGGCGGATACCCGCGACCGGGCTTCGGCTGCCGGACCCCAACTCGCCAACCACCTGCCGGCCTTTGAACTCACTTTCCAACGCGCAGCCCGCAGCCTGCGAACGATTCTTCAGGTTCACGATGGCCGCCGCCGGCTGCGCTGGAATCGAATTGCCCTCTACGTAGCTCCGGCTATCTATCTCGACCCGGCCTCGATCGAGCGGATTTCGAGCCAGCTGGTTCCCGCGACTCGACACCTGGGTCTTGAGAAGGTGCTGGTCCGTCTGAACCTGCTGGATCCCGAGCACCCCGAGAGCCCGCCCGTTTCCCGGGAAATCGAAATCGTCTACGCGAACGGCCAGATGGAGATCGGCGCACGCGAGCCCCACCGCGAACCTTTGGTGCCTGCCCGGGCCTACGAGCGCAAACTTGTCGCCACCCGGCGTCGGGGTCAACCCTATCCCTACGAGATCATCAAGATGCTCACGGGTGGCGATCGCAAGCTGCCCCACCCAGGAACGGATTCGACGACGGAAGGGGCTTCCCAGGGTATTTTCGAGGAGTTTGATCTGGTCCCAGGCAGTTCGCCCCCGGTGGCGATGCCTTTGATCGATCGGGCCTATGGGGGAAACCTGGCTGGCGTGGTGTTCGGGATTATTTCGACCCCCACGACCAAGCACCCCGAAGGCATGCGCCGGGTTCTGGTGCTTTCAGATCCGAGCATGGAGATGGGCGCTCTCTCGGCTCCGGAGTGCGACCGGTTGGTGGCGGCTTTCGATTTGGCCGAGGCCGAAGGCCTGCCGCTGGAATGGGTGGCGGTTTCTAGCGGCGCTCGGATTGCCATGGACAGCGGCACCGAGAATCTTGACGCGACGGCGCGGGTGGTCCGACGAATCGTGACCTTCACCCAGGCTTCGGGTGTTGTGAATCTCGTGGTGGCGGGCGTGAATATTGGAGCCCAGGCTTATTTCGACGCATTGGCCACTATGCTGATGCATACCCGGGGTGCATTGATCATGACCCAGGATGCCTCGATGGTTCTGACCGGGCGCCGAGCACTCGAGGCCGCGGGTTCGGTGTCGGCGGAAGACGAACTGGCGATTGGGGGCTATGAACGCATCATGGGTCCCAATGGCGAAGCCCAGTACCACGCACAGAATCTCTTCGAGGCGTACCAGATTCTCTACCGCCACTACGATTTCAGCTACGTGGCGCCTTTGGAATCGAACCCGCGCAGGCGGGCGACTACGGATCCCGACGACCGCTCGATCTGCGATCATGTCATTCCCTCGGACGCCTTTGGGTTCGCCACGGTCGGCGAAATCTTTGACGACGAAGTCAATCCGGGGCGCAAGCGGGCCTTTGGAATGCGGACCGTGATGCAAGCCGTGATCGATCAGGACGGCGGTCAGATCGAACGTTGGGCCGCCATGGTGGGCGCCGAGACCACGATTGTCTGGGATGCTCACCTCGGAGGAATCCCGGTCGAATTGATTGGCATCGAGAGCCATACGGTGAGTCGAAATGGCTATCGGCCCTACGACGGTCCCGAAGCCTGGAATGGCGGCACCCTGTTCCCGCAGTCATCCAAGAAGATGGCACGGGCCATCAATGCGGCCAGTGGAGTTCGGCCGGTGGTGATCCTCGCGAACCTGTCGGGCTTCGATGGGTCGCCCGAGTCCCTGCGCAAACTGCAGCTCGAATATGGTGCCGAGATCGCCCGGGCCGTGGTGAACTTCGAGGGGCCGATTCATTTTTGTGTGGTCTCCC
>CAWVXN010000192.1:0-6036 GCA_963933695.1 uncultured Myxococcales bacterium
GCTCTGCCGGGGGACCAGGCCTCACTGCAACCCGGTCACTCTCAAATTGATGGCCTTGGACAGGCTGCGGCGGCACTGAGAGCGTGGGCACAGAGAGCGAAGGGGCCATCAAAATGGACATGTCCCAATCCCCTCACGGGACTCCTACACGGGCCTTCAAAGAGCAACGTGACAAAACACTGATACCCGGGCGTTTTGCCAAAACCCAGCTTGAATGCCCTAGCCTCAGACGCGGCCGTTTCTGAACCCTCCAATGCGCTCCCCTCGGGCATGTCGGTATGGCTTCTAGGAGGTCGATGTGCGCGGGCGGGCTCTTCAATTTGTGCCATAGAAAAGGAGCCTCGCTGCTCCAACTAGATCTGAGGTCCTCGTGAAAAAACAATCAGTAGTTCGCTCTTGGCCCGGACGCCTCGGGGTAATGGTTGCCTTGCTAGCCACCACAGCCGTGTTGAGTTCGTTCCTGCTCTCACGAGCCGACGGACCGCTATTCGTATTTGCCGGGGGGCCTCTGCGTACTGGTGAGCCCGTGGAACTGGCGGGGCTCGACTGGAACTCCCTCGACTCTCTGCATGAACTGGAGATGGAGATAGTCGGGACTGAAAGCTCTCTTACCCTCTGGTTCAGTGTTCATGGCGGTGTCCCCTACGTCGCCTGCGATCTCGACTGCGTTGGGGGCATGCTCACGCGATGGCCCCAGCAGATCGACATCGATCCACGCGTCGTGATCCGAATTGACGCCAAGCGTGCCGAGGGTCGACTGGTTCATATTCCTCATGGGACGGACGAATACGCAACCGTGCGGGCGGGGCGAAACCAGAAATTCGCCGGCGACGCAGGCGGCCGCGCCGGGGCCGAAACCGATGCGCATAACACGGTGGTCAATTTGGGCGAAATGATCACCGGACGCGCTCAACGCGAAGAACCGGGAGATCGGCTCTATCGAATTGATCCCCGTTGATCAGCTGAAGCCGCGCAGAGCAGCGGGCTTCGAGTGTTATCAGTCGATAGAAATTCCAGCAGCACGAGTGGAGCCTTTGGAAGATCTGTTTTTCCGCACTCGAATTATCCTCCATGGGGTTATGGAAGACATACGACCGGACTAAGCGGAGCATTCTTTATGGTCAATGGATTCATACTCATCATCGAAAACCAGCGACACTCTCCCCAGTCGATGAGGCCTTGGCTGGCGATGACTCACTTCGATGAACCGTTCGATGGAATGCTCATTCCTTTGGATCAGGGAGCCACTTCCCAGGCTATTTACAATCACACGCCCCCGGGTAAAGCTCCCGACCTTCGCCACGACGACATCACGATTTGGGAATAGCTCGCCAACTCGGCCATAGGGCGAATGCGTTCTTCGACGAAAAGCGGCGGCCGAGCGTCTACGAGCAGGGCATCGAAGGCGCACATAAGGGCCACCTAACCCCGGCGAGAGCAAGCCTCACCGAATCCAACAATGCGATTGACGTGGGCTCGAACGGTCGCCGGCACACGAATAGGGAAGCCCGTGCGTCGCCGAGAATCACCGGGGGCCCTGACGTTCAGCGCCCACGACCGCGCCTCGTTAGCGCGATTGCGGCGGCAGAACGTCGGCAAGCGGATATCGGTGTCGGAGATTGGAACTTGGCACTTGGAACGAAGCCCTGCTGGGTCCCATGATTGCTGGAACTCGGCAATTGGGGACAGAGCATTCAAACAGGGTTCTGACCCTACACGGGCCGTCAAATAGCAACTTGACATAATGCTCATGCCGTGACGTCGTGCCAGGGCCCTTTTTGAACGCCCTGCCCCCCTGCCCCCCCCCTGCCCGCACTGAGAGCGGAAAGGCTCTCGCCCTATTTGAGTTTTCACAGAAAGAGTCGGTGCCCGGCTGGTTTTGGCTAGAGTCCGCCCGATGCGTGAGCAATCTTTCGATGAAATTTCAGATTCGTACCCGGTTCTCTTTCTCGATGCCTTCGGTGTCCTGCGCAATTCGGATGGACTCATTCCAGGCTCCCTCGATGTGATGGATCGCCTTCGTGCTCGCGGTAAAGATATCTATATCCTTACCAACGATGCATCTCGCTCTCCCGAAGAATTGTCCCGGGTTTATGTCGATGCCGAAGCCCGACAGATGGTCCCAGCCAAGCGGATCATCTCTTCAGGGATGCTGGCGAGCGAGCACTTGGCTCAGCAGATCAAATCTGGCCAGGTGGCCTACCTGGGAAGTGAAAAATCTGCGGAGTACATCCGCAACGCGGGCCTCGCCCCCGTCCCCATCGAAGCCTGCACAGAAGAGACAACACTCGCGGCCATTGCCCTGCTTGACGATGAAGGATTCAATTGGATGGAGGGCCTCAACCGGGCCCTCAACCTTTTGCGCGCCGAACCTTTGCCTGTCGTCGTCGCGAATGGAGATCTAGCGTATCCAGCCAAAGGCGGCCTTGAGGCCGTGGCCATTGGCAGCCTGGCCGGTCTGCTTGAAAAAATTCTCGACACGGATTTTGTTCACTGCGGGAAACCCGGAGAAGTCATGTTTTCAAAGGCTTTTGAAAAAGCCAAAGAGGATCATCCGGGCCTTCGCCGAGGCGACGTATTGATGGTCGGCGACACACTTCAGACCGACATAAAGGGCGGGCGAGACTTTGGTCTAGACACGCTGCTCGTGCTCAGTGGTCATACCCAGGCGTCGCGTCTCGTAGAGTTGGTTAAAAAGCTCGACATCGAGCCCACTTTCTTCGCAGACTCCATCCTTACCTGAGAATGCTGCCAAGCTCTCGAAGATCAAGGGCATCCGCTGCAGGAAGGTAGATCTCCACCGCCTCATGCTGTAGACGCTTACAGAGACTGTACTGGAAAAAATGCTCACCGAGGTGCAGCACGTACACGAGAACAAAGAATCGATACACCTCTTTCAAGAAAAGCAACTCCTCAAACTCGATAGGGTTGCATTGGTGATAGTTTTCAAGAAAGAGGCGGAAGCGAGGCTCAAGGAAAATTTCAGGCGAGTAAGAGAAGCGTGACGTGTCGCCCTCGTTGCGAACCACTCGACTCATAAAGTAAAAATCAAGCATGCGTGGTTCGATGCGAAACCAATCGTAATCCCAACGCGAAAAAAAACGCAGCTCACCCTGCTCTCGAGTAATCGAAAAGTTTGTAATATTCCAGTCCACCAACAACGGGATCTTCTTAAATCGGTGATAGCCCAGGCGCTCGGCGTTATGGAAAAAACTCTCGCAATGGCGCTGGATCACAGCTACCTGAGCCCTCGTCAAGCCGTTCTTCTCACGCCACTGTGGGGCAGCCACACGATCAAACAAGGCCGCGACATCCGAACCCAGGGTCTTCCATGTCGGGTCGAGACCCGCGCTGCTCTCTGCACTCGCACGATGAAACTCGGCCATCTCCCGCGCCAAGCTGCGAATATCTGATTCATCCAGGCGTCGAGGCAGCGTCTCGGCCACCTGCACCTCGCCATAGAAAACAACCCAGTTCGGGCCATCGCAGTAGACGTAGGGCTCGCCGGACTTCTGTAATACAGGTGCCAGAAAGTTTTCAAATCGCGAGCCACTCAGTTCGGTAATCCAGCGACTGATCCTTTGGTGATCCTGGCGAAAATGAATCGCGGAGCCATACGTCACAAGTTTGGCAAAGACGCAGGTCGCGTCTTCCAACACGATGCGATAGACGCGATTGGTCGAAACCGCCGGGCTTGCGGCACGAAACTCACAGGCCCGACGTTCATCGCCTAGACCCACCCACGCTTTGCGTACGATTTCGATGGACACTTCAGGATCCCCTGCTTCAGATGGATAACTGGTCTGGACTCTATGCCAGTGTACGAGAGTCTCTGGGCGACGACGCCAATATTCTCTACTTTCGGCCTCGCTGAGGTCGAGGGAATTGCCCCAGCAATCTCTCACCCAGGGGAAATGGAATGCGGAATTGGCCGGCCCCGGGATACTGCATCCAGTCTCCGAGCTAGCCTTTTGGCGAGCCCCTTGATCCTGAGACCGGCCCCCTAAAAGACGAATATTCGCAGGGACCCTCCTTCATCGCGTTTCGGCACGTAAGATCACTCGGCTATTTAGGAAACAACATTGGCCGGCGCCCAGGATTTGAAATACAAAGAAGCTCGTTTTGCCTTCTCAGCGATTGAGCCAGAAGGAAAAGAAGAAGAGGAAACTCGATGAAAAATCTAAACGGGCGGGTAGCGGTAGTGACCGGGGGGGCCAGCGGGATCGGTCGCGGAATGGTCGAGGCCTTTATCAGCGAGAACATGAAGGTCGTCATTGGCGACGTCGAGAAGCCGGCACTAGACGAAACGGTGGCCGAGTTAAAGAAGGATGGCGCCGATGTCGTCGGTTTCGTCTGCGATGTCTCGAACCAAGCCTCGGTCGACGCCATGGCGAAGGCTGCCCTCGATGCATTTGGTGCGGTGCACTTGCTCTGCAACAATGCCGGTGTCGCTGGAAGCACTGATGGCACGAGTTGGGAACTACCTGTCGAAGACTGGAACTGGGTGATGGGCGTAAACCTGAACGGCGTCGCAAATGGTATCCGCGCTTTCGTGCCGATCATGATCGAACAAGGTGAAGACGCGCACATCGTCAATACCGCTTCCATGGCCGGCCTTATTCCGGGTGGCGGGACTTATGGGGTCAGCAAGAGTGCATGCGTCGCGTTGAGCGAGGGATTGTTCAGCGAACTTGCCCTTGCTGCACCCAAGGTTGGCGTGTCTGTGCTCTGCCCGGGCTGGGTAAAGACGCGCATCGCCGAGTCCGACCGCAATCGCCCCGAGGTACCGCGTGAAGCGCCCAGCGAATCGCAACCGCTACGCGAGTTGATGCGTAAAGCAGCAGAAGCCGCTTTGGCGAAGGGGCTCGATCCCCGCGAGGTCGGGGATATTGTCGTCGATGCCATCAAGACGCGACGCTTCTATATACTCACCCACCCGTGGCAAGACATGATCGAGCACCATCTGAAGAATGTGATCGAAGGACGCGACCCAGTTGGGCTGATACCGCCCGGAATCGAATTGCCTGGGCTGGAAACACCAGAGCAGTAGCGAGATAGGCTTCGGCTACTCGCCCCACGTCGCGCACTTCTCACGATCTTCACGGGCCTCCCAGTAGGAACCTGATATAACGCCGACACCGGAACCTTGTGCCAGACCCCTGCTTGAATGTTCTTTCCCCTAAGCGCTATTGACAACCCCCGGTTGGAGCGACACCTCAGCATTTCAAAGTTCGCCTCAACGAAGTAAGCCTCACGGTTCGGCACAGCCAGCTAGCCCGGCAATCACCGTTTCGCGGCGCCTCATCGGGCCCCGAACAAAAGCTCTGCCAATTACGCGAAGCGGCTGGCCAATCGCCATAAGCCCGCATATCGTGCACTGCCTGACAACCACTCCACAGGCACGGAGCACGACCAGTGAGCCCAAAATGCATTAGGGAACTGCCGGAGACGCCTCTGGATATCGTCGGTGATATCCACGGCGAGTTGACCGCGCTCACGTCTCTCCTGAAGAAGCTTGGCTACGACGACCTCGGACGTCACCCAGAAAAACGCAAGCTCGTTTTTCTCGGAGACCTTGTCGACCGAGGCCCCGACAGTCCAGCCGTATTGCGTGCCGTCATGCGGATTGTCAAAGCGGGCAATGCCCAGTGCATCGCCGGCAATCACGAGCTCAATGCGATTCGCAACGAACCTAATAAGAAGCGCTCGGGCGAGGGTTGGTGGTACGGGCACGATGAGGAGGAATACAGCTACATCCAAGTCGACCCGGATGAGAAGGAGCGCAGCTTTCTGCCATTCCTCCGCAGCTTGCCCGGGGCTCTTGAGCGCCGCGATCTGCGTGTTATTCACGCCTGTTGGCATGAAGCTTCCATCGCAAAGCTCCGAGAGGCAGAAACCGTTATCGATGCCTTCAACGAAGAAGAGGCAGCGCTGAGGCCCCAGCTCGAAGAATTGGGCGATGCGTTAAAAACCCTCTGGAACTCGAAAGAGTGGACACCAGGCGCCCTGAAAAACAAAGACAAAAAGCTCGACTTG
>CAWVXN010000193.1:0-6030 GCA_963933695.1 uncultured Myxococcales bacterium
CCGGGGAAATGCGCGAGCGCTCGAACGGCCTCGCCGCCGGACGCTACAAACTTGTCTATGTCGCGCCCGAGCGTTTTTCGGTGCCGGATTTTGCCCCGCTCCTCGCCAAACTCGATTGCCCCCTGGTGGCCATCGACGAAGCCCATTGCATCAGCGAATGGGGCCACGATTTCCGTCCGGAGTACCTGCAGATCGGTCGGGTGCTCGCGCACTTTCCCAAGGCCCGGGTCCTGGCCTGCACCGCCACCGCCACGCCGGTGGTGCGCGACGAGATCATCGAGCGCCTCGGGCTGCCTCCGGAGACCCGGCAACTGATCCACGGCTTCGCTCGGCCCAACCTGGCCCTGCGTGTCAAAGAGGTCAGTAGCCAAGCCCAGCGCAGCGGCTGGGTGGACGATGTCCTCGCCGAAACCCTCGAAAAGCCGGGGTCGGGTCGCGGCGCGTCAATCATCTACTCGCCCACCCGGCGTGCCGCCGAGAAGGAAGCCCAGCGCCTGGAGGCCCGGGGCTGGCGGGCGGGGGTCTACCATGCCGGCCTCGAACCCCAAGCCCGGGAGAGCGCGCACCGGGCCTTCAGTGGCGGCGAACTCGAGGTTGTGGTGGCCACCAACGCCTTTGGGATGGGGATCGACCGGGCCGACGTACGCGCGGTCATCCATTTGGCGCCCCCGGGCTCCCTCGAAGCCTACTACCAGGAGGTGGGGCGCGCGGGACGAGATGGCCAGGATGCCGTGGGCCTGATGATTCTCTCCCCAGGCGACATGCCCCGGCGGCGCCACTTGATCGAGAGCGACAACGCAGGCCCCACCCCCAGCCCCGAAGCCGTCCAACACAAATGGGGGCTCTTCCTGGAACTGATGCGCTTTGCCGAGGGCGGAAGTTGTCGCCACGATGCCGTCTTGCGCTATTTCGGCGACGAGGCCGAAACCCTCGCCGGCTGCGGGCGCTGCGATGTCTGTCGGCACCTGGCCGCCGGGGGAGATGCCAGCCAGGACTTCGACGAAGAGGGCGTCACCCTGATTGTCCGCAAGGCCCTCTCGGGCGTTGCCCGGATCCATGGCCACTACGGACTCAGCGCGGCGGTCGCCCTGCTGCGCGGGGCCTCGGACGACCGGCTGATACGCCAGGGACTGAACCAAACCACCACTTTCGGCGTGTTGGCGGAATTCTCCGAAGACTGGTTGACCCGGTTACTCCGGCGCTGCGTGACCGCCGGATGGGTCGATTTTTTCGGAGGGGACAGACCCGTGGTCGCCCTAACCGAGGACGGGATCGCGGCCATGAAGGCCGAGCGCCCGATACGCCTGCTGCTCCCCCCGCTGAAAGAAACGGCCCGGCGCTCGCCGTCTCGCGCCCGGCCCGCCGCCGCCCACGTGGATTTGACCCTTCCCGAGACCGCCCTCTTCGAAGCCCTTCGAGCCCACCGCATGGAAATCGCACGACGCGACGGCGTCCCCCCCTACGTGGTGGCCAGCGATCGCGCCCTGCGCGACGTGGCCCGGCTCGGGCCCACCGATTTTGAAACCCTTCAACTCGCCAACGGGATCGGACCGAGCAAGGCCGAGCGCTATGGCGAAGGTCTCCTGGCCGTGGTTCGCGAGCACACCCCCTAAACGATCCACGAATCCACCCCCTGGCGAGGGCTTGGCCTCCCTCGCACGGGAAAGCGCTCACCTAAAACCCGTCAACCCGTCCGTTGCACCCGCGCACCCGCACCCGAGGAAATGTCAGCCGTGGCCACTGCTTGGGAAACCCTGGAGCGCATCGAAACCCAGGCGGGGCCCCTCGAATTGCGGCGCCGGGGGAAAAACGATTTCCTGATCACCTTGGCGGGCCGGGTACTGATGAACAGCCACGCCAACCGCTCGGAACTCGCCCTGGCGGACCTGGCCTGCACGGCCCTGGCCCATCTCCCCGAGCCCCGAGTCCTTCTGGGCGGACTCGGGATGGGGTGCACTCTGCGCGCGGCCCTGGACCGACTGCCCGCCGGCGCACGCGTCGAGGTGGTCGAGCTCAACCCCCACGTGGCCCACTGGTGCCGGGGGCCCCTGGCCGAAATCAATGCCGACGCCCTGGCGGACACCCGGGTGCAGCTTCGCCTCGGGGACGTCGCCGCGGTGATCAAGCAAGCCTCTCAAGCCCCCGGAGCCTACGACGGAATCCTCCTCGATCTCTACGAGGGGCCCCACTCTGCCAGCCACGCCCAAAACGACC
The DNA here is from genome assembly GCA_963933695.1 of uncultured Myxococcales bacterium. Classification (GTDB taxonomy): domain Bacteria; phylum Myxococcota_A; class UBA9160; order UBA9160; family UBA4427; genus JAZXM01. The sequence goes on from CAWVXN010000193.1 coordinate 2,215, forward strand.
CCTTCTATGGCCGCCGGGCCCTGGCCCACTCCAGGGCCGCCCTGGCCGTGGGCGGAGTCTTGGCCGTCTGGGCCGAGGCGCCGGATCGCGATTTCGAGGACCGCATGAAGGCGGCTGGGCTGAAAACTCAAACCCACCGACCGGGCAAAGGCGGCCTGCGCCACGCCATCCACCTGGGTCGCCGGAAGACCTGAGCCGGCCCGCTTGACAGTTCCATCCGGCTTCGCTGACCTCTCGGTATGCGCAGTCGCCCACTCGCCGTGCTCGCCGATTTTCGACTCCGCGCTTTCGGGCGCCAATGTTCCCGAAGCCAATCTCCCCGAAGCCAAGGGCGCCGCCCCCAGGCTCACCCGGGGCGCTTGGTCCTTTTCCTGATCAAGGGCCCGGCCCTGGCCCTAGTCCTAGGCCTGGCGGCCTGCGCGACCTCACCCCTGGGCCGAAGCCAGCTCAAACTCTTTCCCGATGCGCAACTCGCCCAGATGGGGAGCCAGTCCTTCGAGCAGATCAAGCGGGAGAAGACAATCTCTGCCAACGGTCCGCGCAATGCGTATGTGAGCTGCGTGGCCTCGGCACTCATCGCCGAGCTGCCACCGAACTGGAAATCGGGTTGGGAAGTCGTGATTTTTGACGATCCCAGTGCCAACGCATTCGCGGTGCCCGGCCGGCGCATCGGAGTCCACAGCGGGATTCTCGCGGTCGCCACCACCCCCGATCAACTGGCCGCCATCCTGGGCCACGAGGTCAGCCATGTCCTGGCCAGCCATGGCAACGAGCGCATGTCCCAGGTTTTGGCCGCCCAGGCCGGCTTGCTGGCTGCGTCCGTCGCCACGGACTCGACCACTCCCGCCGGCCGGGCCACCCTGGCTGCTCTGGGCTTGGGCGCCCAGTTCGGTGTGCTGTTGCCCTTTAGCCGCAGCCACGAAAATGAGGCCGACCTGATGGGGCTGGACCTCATGGCCCAGGCGGGCTTCAACCCCGAAGCCGCGATCGCCCTTTGGCACAACATGGCCGCGGCCTCCCAGGGCCAACCCCCGGAGTGGATGTCGAGCCATCCGGCCCACTCCAGCCGGATTCGCGCGCTCGAGGAACGCTTGCCCCGGGCCCTGGCGCTCCAGGCCCAAGCCCTGGCCGCCGGACCCCGGCCCGATTGCCCTCGGCCCCCGGATCCGCCGCCAGGGACCGAACCCAGCGAAGGCGACCGAGGGGCTTGATCGGTCACCTGACCCGTTTACAGAAACGATACGTATCGTTACTTTATACCCAGCCCGGAGGCCTCCCCCCGGACTGAACCGCCCCGAGACCCCAATTTCGAGCATTCCAACCCCCAGGCCGACCCCGGCTCGCTGGATTCCCAGCCTGGATCGAGCCATCGGGCTGCGGTCTGTGCCGGCAAGGGCCCGGTGGCTGGACCGGGCAGGCCGCCACTCCCCATTCGCTACTCACTACTCGCTACTACCCACCGCTGCTCAACCCTACCCGCCCACCGCTACTCATCCATCCCATCCCACCCCACCCGCGACCCGGCCCGGCCCGGCAACAAGGAGACCCTGTGGACAAACGCACCACCGAACGCGAGGTCGTCGCCGAATTGAAAAATGGCATGACCCTCGGCATCGGCGGCTGGGGATCTCGCCGCAAACCCATGAGCCTGGTGCGCGAGATCCTGCGCTCGGACCTCAAGGACCTCACCGTCGTCACGTACGGGGGCCCCGACGCCGGGCTGCTCTGCAAGTACGGCAAGGTCAAAAAGCTGATTTACGGTTTCGTCTCCCTGGACTCCATCCCCCTGGAGCCCCATTTCCGCCAAGCCCGTCAGGCCGGCAGCTTTCGGGCCGCCGAATTCGACGAGGGCATGCTGCAATGGGGACTGCGTGCCGCCGCCCACCGCTTGCCCTTTCTTCCGGTTCGAGCGGGTCTGGGCTCGGACGTAGTCACCGTGAACCCGGAACTTCGCCGGGTGACCTCGCCCTACGAGGACGGCGAGGAACTGATCGCCATGCCGGCCCTGGAACTCGACGTGGCCCTGATCCACATGAACCGCGCCGACAAACTCGGCAACGGCCAGTTCCTCGGCCCCGACCCCTACTTCGACGATCTCTTCTGTCACGCGGCCAAGCGCCGCTTCATGAGCTGCGAGAAGATCGTAGCCAGCGAGGATTTCCAGAAGGAAGGTTCGATCCACACGGTGTCGATCAATCGCCTGATGGTGGACGGGGTGATCGAAGCCCCGGGCGGCGCACACTTCACCGAGTGCACCCCGGATTACGGACGGGATGAAACCTTCCAGCGCGAATACGCAGCCACAGCCAAGGATCCCGAAGCGTGGCAGGCCTTCAAGCAGCGTTATCTCGACGTAGAAAGCGAAGCCGACTACCAGGCGGCGGTGAAAAATCGATGAGTGAAGTAACCCGTGCCGAAATCTGTGCCGTCGCCATCGCGGAAGCCTTCCGGGATGACGGCGAAATCCTGATGAGCGCATTTGGGACAACCCCAACCGTGGGTGGCCGACTGGCCAAGCTCACCTTCGCCCCGGATCTCTTCATGACCGACGGCATCGCGACGGGAATCGAAACGGTTCTCCCAGTGAGCGGCCCGGTGAAGGAAGAACCGATCAAGAGCGCTTGGATGCCCTTCCGACTCTTCTTCGACAATGTCGTTTGGACCACCCGGCGCCATGTGATGATGATGGCCAGCCAGATCGACAAGTTTGGCAATCAGAACTTTGCCTGCATCGGACCCCACGAGAAGCCCAAGGCCCAACTGCTGGGCATGCGAGGGGCTCCGGGCAACACCCTCTATCACGCCACCAGTTATTTTGTCCCCAAACACAGCACAAGGGTTTTCGTGGAAAAAGTCGATGTGGTTTCCGGCGTGGGCTACGACCGCGCCGCTGCCCTGGGCGAGCACACGTCACGTTTTCACGACATTCGCTGTGTCGTATCCAACCTGGGGGTGTTCGACTTCAATTCGCCCGACCACGCCATGCGTCTGGTCTCGGTACACCCGGGTGTCAGCGTGGAACACGTGGTGGAGAACACCGGCTTCGAACTGGTCATCGAAGGGGAAATTCCCGAGACCCGGGCGCCCAGCGATGAAGAACTCCACATTATTCGCGATGTGCTCGACCCCGAAGGCCTGATCAACAAGGAAGTCCGGGACTAGGCGCCCGCTTTCACCCCGCGCCGGCCCCGCATCGACCCCGCTCCGAAAACAGACAAGTCACCACGGAGTTTCCACATTGCCCCCCGCGCTTCAAACCAAAATCTGCGAACTCCTGGACATCCAGTACCCGATCATCCAGACCGGAATGGGCTGGGTGGCCAAGCCCGAACTCGTGGCTGCAGTGAGCAATGCCGGAGCCATCGGTTTCCTGGCCGCGGCCACTATCCCCCCGGACGAAGTGGAAGCAGAGATAGAGAAGATCAAGGCCCTGACCCCGCGCAGCTTCGGGGTGAATTTCCTGATGGACGCACCCGGAGCCGACGTCATCAGCGACGCCATCATACGCCAAGGGGTAAAAGCCGCGGGCTACAACCGCGCGCCCAGCGCAGACCTGATCCAAAAGCTCAAAGACGCCGGTGTCGTCTGCGTTCCCACCTGCGGCGCGGTCAAGCATGCGGTCAAGGCCGAGGCCCTGGGCGCGGACATCATCGTGGTTCAGGGCGGCGAAGGCGGAGGCCATACCGGCCCGGTGCCGACTTCCCTGCTGGTCCCGGGCGCGGTGGATGCCGTGAGCGTGCCCGTAGTGGCGGCGGGGGGCTACTTCGACGGCCGGGGGCTGGTTTCCGCCGTGGCCTACGGGGCTTCGGGCATCGC
>CAWVXN010000194.1:0-6004 GCA_963933695.1 uncultured Myxococcales bacterium
GGGCATGGTCGTCCCCCGAGCGGAGGCGATGGGCATAGCCCGTGCCCAGGTGGATCCCAAAATCGGCGCCCAGGCCGATGAAGAGGATTGCGAAGGTAATCGAGAGAGGGTTGAGGGTTCCAATGGCCGCCGCAGTGAAGGCCGCGGTCCAGATCAAGCCCACCAGCAGGGTGAGGAGGGTGGCCGCGACGATCTTCGCCGAGCGAAGGGCGCGGTAGAGGACGAGCGCGACCAGTACGAAACAGAAGATGCCGGCCACTCCGACATCCCATGCAATGCCGATCATCTCGTCGTAGTTGAGTGCGGGGTTGCCCGTGATACGGACCTCCACTCCGCGTTCGGGAAGTAGGTTCAGTTCGGCTGCCGCCGCCCGAATGGCCGCTATGGGACGGCGGCCGGTGAGGATGTCCGTGTAATCGAGGATGGGGTGAACGACGATCACCCGACGATGGGAGATGTCCAAGGAGGAGCCTCGCAAGAACAGTTCTTCCCACGAGATCGCCACGGGGTGCTCTTCCCAAGCGGAGACGGTGGCGTCGCTCAGTCGGTCGAGAACTTGTTCCCAGTCGCGATCGGTCTCCTCTCCCTGGATGGAGTCGAGGCCTTCCCGGACGATGCGCGACAGGTTGCCGATGCTCGGGTCCTGCTCGAGTTGAGTGAGCAAGGGCTGGACTCGCGCCATCTGGTCAGCGAAATCATAGACTTCATCGACGCTTCGGTACAGCAGGCCGTGGGTTTCGAAGAAATCGCCTCCCCCGGGCAGGTAGGCCTCGGTGATGACTCCAGTCTCCAACTGAAGACGGGTGGTGAGGCGATGGGCTGCGTCCCGGGCGAGTTCGGGCGTTTCAGCATCCACCACCACGAAGATGGCTTCTTCGAGGTTGGGAAATTTTTCGATGAAGGCTTCGTGAGCCTTCCGGGAGGGCAGGTCCGTTGGGACAAGACTGACATTGTCCGAGTTGATGCCCAGGTTGAAGACGGTGTAGACCCCGAGGCCGAGGGTCAGCACAATCACCGCGAGGATGGTGCGGCTCGCCTGGCGTTGAATAAAGTCGACCCAGCGTGCCAGGATCCGGGCGAAAACGCTTTCGATTTGTCTCTGCATGGAGTGAGTGGGCCTGCATCCCGGGTATGGTTTCGGGCTCCGGAGCGGCGGAACCATAATCCAGTGCTCCGGGTCGTGCATGGACGAGCAATGCTTAGTCTTGAAGTGGGGATGGCCCCGTGCCGGACGGAGCGGTAATTTGCCCGCCGGGGTGCGAAATTGCGCTGGGGGGCGGTCCCGAGGTTCCGTGAATTTTTCCCGGTGAGTTCCGCCGTTTGGCATTGAGGAGGAAGCGATTGGGCGATCCGCAGCAGAGTCGATGGATGCCCGTGCTTCGCGGACTGCCCAAGGGCTTGCTCTCCCATGGCGCCGGCTGGCTCGCTTCCTTGCAATTGCCCCGGGTCCTGCGCCCAAGTGTGTACCGTGCCTTCGGACGCAGGGTGGGGGTGGACTTTGACGAGGTCCGCGATCCTTTGGTCGAGTACCCGTCGTTGCAGGCGTTCTTCACTCGGGCCTTGGTGGCGGGCGCTCGTCCCATCGATGCCCGCCCCGACGCACTCGTCGCCCCGTGCGATGGCGCGTGGGGTCAGGCGGGTCGCGTCGAGGGGGGCACCCTGTTGCAGGTCAAGGGGCGCGAGTACCGCCTGGCGGAATTGATTCGCGACGAACCCCTCGCCCGTGCCATGGAGGGAGGCCACTATGCGACCTTCTATTTGTCGCCCCGGGACTACCACCGCTTCCACGCACCCTGTGATGGATTTGTTTCCCGGGCGGAGCACGTCCCCGGGGCCCTGTGGCCGGTGAACGCCATCGGGCTTCATGGAGTGGATCGGCTCTTTGCCCGTAACGAACGGATCTGCGCTCAGTGGCGATTGCCCGGGCAGGTCGGAGCCTTGCCCGCGCTCTGTATGGTGGCGGTGGGGGCGACGATGGTGGGCAAGATTCGCCTGACCTTTGACGACTTGACCAGCCACCGGCGGGGCGCCGCGCCGAGCCATCGCGATTACGCGGCCCCGGGGATCGCTCTCGAGCGGGGGGCGCAGTGGGGCCATTTTGAATTCGGCTCCACGCTGGTGCTGATCGCGGGCGAGGAAGCCGTGGACCTCGATGTGCGCCCACCGGGAACGCCGCTTCGCCTGGGCGAGCGGATTGGGCGCCTGCGGGCGATTCCCGGCAACCCGGCCGGATGAGAAGGCGCAGACGGGGACTGCCCGCCGGGCGCCTTGCCCTGGGTTTGGGGCTCTTGGCGATCTATGGGTTGGGGGGGGCGTGTGCCACGGCGCCACCTCGGGAGCCCGACGATCTCTGCTCGATTTTCAAGCAGAGGCGGGGGTGGTTCCGGGTGAGCCGGGAGTCCGCAGAGCGCTGGGGTGTGCCCGAGGCGGTGCAGATCGCGATCATTCATCAGGAGTCTCGCTTTGTCGCGGGAGCGCGTCCTCCTCGCAAACGCTTCCTTTGGATTTTCCCGGGCGCACGGCCCTCGAGTGCCTACGGATACGGGCAAATTCTGGATGGAACCTGGGACGACTACCGGCGGAGCGTGGGCCGGCGCGGGGCCGCTCGGGACGATTTTGGCGACGTGGTCGACTTCATCGGTTGGTACGGCGACGGCGCCCACCGGCGCGCGGGCATCGCCAAGGATGACGCGGGTTCGCTCTACCTGGCCTACCACGAAGGAATCGGCGGCTTTACCCGGGGCACTCACACCGGGAAGGCCTGGCTCTTGGCCGTGGCGCGCAAGGTGTCGCGTCGTTCGGCGCTTTACCAGAAGCAGTACGACGTCTGCCGGGAGAGTCTTTCGCGGAAACGTTTCCTTGGGATTTTCTGAGTCCCGGCGAAGGCGAGGTGCCCCGCCACCCGGGAGACGGGTTTAGCGAGTTTGATTCCCGGTCAACTCGGGGCATCCATACGGGTGCCCAGGACCGCCTGCTCGAGTACGGGCCGGGCGAGTTCAATCCATCGGCAGAGCGCCGGTCGAGTCTGACGAGGATCGATGACGTTGTGTACCCCGAAGGCTTCGGCTCGGGCGAAGGGGTTCTGACGCCCCAGAAATTGCGCCTCGAGTTCTTGGCGTCGGGCCTCGGGGTCGGGTGCGGCTTCGATCTCCCGGCGGAAGGCCACCGCCACACCGCCCTCGATGGGAAGTGCTCCTCCCTCGGCTGAGGGCCAGGCGTAGACTTCTCCTGCGGGGCCAAAGTGGGCCGCCGCCGCAACCCCGTAGGTTTTTCGAACGATGACCGAGACCCAAGGGACCTTGGATCGAACAGTGGCGCAGATGGCGTCGACCCCGTAGCGAATGGTCGCTGCCTTCTCCGAGGCCGAACCGATCATGAAACCCGGTTCGTCCACGAGAGCCACCATGGGCAAGTGAAAGCGATCGCAGAGTTCGATGAAGCGCCGCACCTTTTGAGCGCCGTGGGCCGTCATGGAACCGCCGTAGAAGCGGGGGTCGTTGGCCCATATGCCCACGGGCCAACCGTTCAGTCGCGCCAGTCCAGTAATCTGGGAGCGTCCATACAGGGCCGTCATTTCAAAGAAGGAATTTTGGTCCACCACGCTCTCGACAATCCTTCGCATCTTGTAGATCTTTCGGCGCTCGCGAGGAACGATTTCAAGAAGGGACTCGTCCCGGCGAAGGGGATCGTCCGAGCCGATGGTTTCCGTGTTGGACCGTGCGGGCATCTCGGACGCATTGCGGGGCAGGTACGAGAGGAAGCGCCGGATCTGGTCGATGACCCCGGGTTCGTCTTCGGCCACGTTGTCCACCAGGCCGCTTCGTAGATGAATCTTCGCTCCGCCGAGTTCTTCCTTGGTCAGTTTCTCGCCCAGGGCGCGTTCGACCACAGCGGGGCCCGCCACCAGCACCTGGGATGTATTCCGGGTCATTACGCTGAAGTGCGAGGCCGCGAGCCGGGCGGCGGGGAGTCCAGCCACCGCTCCCACGGCGGCGCTCACGACGGGGGCGCACTCAAGGGCATCGGCCATGGATTTGAAACGCGAGGGGGCGTAGACCGGATCACCCATGGGCCGGGGTGCCGAGGATCCCTTGCCGCTGGTTCCGGTCACGCTGCCGCCACCGCCCTCAAGGAAACGCACGAGGGGAAGCCGGTAACGGAGCGCGAGCTCCTCGGCATACACGCTCTTGCGCAAGCCTGAGGGAGTCGGGGAGCCGCCGCGCTGGGTGAAGTCCTCCCCCCCTACCACGACGGGGTTTCCGTCGAGTTGGGCGACGCCCAGCACGTAGTTGCCCGGAGTAAATTCCTTGAGTCGACCCTCGTCGTCGAGTTCACCGAAGCCGGCCAGGGGACCTTCTTCGCGAAAGCTGCCGGCGTCCGCCAGAGCGTCGATGCGCTCGCGAATCGTCATCCGCCCCCGGGCGTGTTGGCGGGCCACGGCCTCATCGCCCCCCATTTTCTTTGCGAGTTTGCTGCGCTCCTCGATTCCGTCGACCTCGTCTTGCCAACTCATGTCGGGATTTCCTTCGTGGGGGTTCTTTGCGGTCGTTCCACACGGATTTTCTTTTATTGGGAACTCGCTGTACCCAGGGTTGAAGAGCCTATCACGCCCATTTTGCGGGTGCGGGATGAGGGCTAAGCTGGCCCCATACGAAATTCACCGCCCCTGCGAATGACCCCTGGAGAACGAATGGCTTACGAGACGCTACTGACAGATCTTGAGTCGGGTGTGATGACGGTCACCCTTAACAGGCCGGAGAAACTGAACGCGTTCACTGCGGAGATGATGAGCGAACTGATAGACACCTTCGACCGCGTGGATGCTGACGACGAAGTCAGGGCCGTGGTGGTGACCGGGGCTGGCCGTGGTTTTTGTGCCGGCGCGGACCTCTCGTCGGGGGGAGGAACCTTCGACTCCGAGGCGGAGGGCAGACTCTCGAAGGACGGCAAGCGGATTGCGCCCAGAGACGGCGGCGGTCTTCTGACCCTGCGTATCTACGAGTGCAAGAAGCCCGTGATCGCCGCGGTGAACGGTGCGGCGGTGGGGGTAGGGGTAACCCAAACGCTTCCCATGGATATCCGACTGGCGAGTGAGAAAGCCCGCTTCGGTTTCGTTTTTGCTCGCCGGGGCCTTGCCCCGGAAGCCGCCAGTAGTTGGTTCCTGCCCCGGGTGGTGGGAATCAGCAAGGCCATGGAGTGGGTGGCGACCGGGCGAATCTTCGGCGCCGAGGAGGCCCTGGCCGCGGGCCTTGTCTCCGAAGTGTTGGCGCCGGATGCGCTGCTGCCCCGGGCTCAGGAACTCGCCGCAGAGATTGCCGCGAACACCAGTGCGGTGTCGGTGGCGCTCTCTCGGCAAATGCTCTGGAAGATGCTGGGCGCCCAGCATCCCATGGAGGCGCATCGCGTGGACTCCCAGGTGATCGATTATATGGGGAGCCGGGCCGACGCCCGTGAGGGGGTGGAGAGCTTTTTGGAGAAGCGTTCACCGGACTTCAGCATGAAGGTCTCCAAGGACATGCCCGACTTCTTTCCCTGGTGGGAAGAGCCGGAATACGAAGGCTGATCGGCGGACCTGTGGCCGACATCATCTGGGCGGGAATCTTTATCGCGTTACTCGGTATGGCCCTGGGTCGCGGATGGGCGGGCTATTCCCGGACCGGGCCGAGGTACGCGGTGTTGGCGCGCCGAGAGGCTGTCTTCCTGGAAGCCGCCGCCGAGGTCTTGTTTCCTCCGAGCGAAGGGCTTCCCCTCTCGGGTGCCGAAGCGGATCTGCCGGGCTATGCGGATCGCTACCTCGTTGTCCTGCCGGTTCGGCAGCGCAATCTTCTCCGTGCTCTCTTCGTGTTGTTTGAGCACGCCACCCTGGTCTGGCCGGCGGCGGGTCGCGGAGGCTTCCGACGTTTTTCCTCTCTGTCCGAGGGCCAGCGCCTGGATGTGCTTCGCGCCTGGGAATCCAGTGGGATCTATCTGCGCCGGATGGTTTTGACCGCGCTGAAGGCGGTTT
>CAWVXN010000195.1:0-5998 GCA_963933695.1 uncultured Myxococcales bacterium
TCGGGTCGCCGCCAACGCGCGCACCCGCGCTGAACTTCTATATTTCGCGCCCATCACCGGGGTGGTCATCGCCCTCTTCTTGCTCGCGGTCTTTCGCTCCCCGCTAGCGGTTGTTCTGGGGCTCGCGCCGGGCGTTCTGGGCGCGGGGTTCCTGATGGCCGCCATGGGCTATCTCGGCGCACCCATCAGCATCACGACCATGGTGCTCCCCTCCATCATCGTGGCCCTGGGCTGTGCTTACGCGATGCACGGCCTGATGGCCGCGAGCACGGTCACGGACTCGGGCCCGGGGAGGCGCGACGCCCTCGAGCGCGCCCTGAACCGGGTGAGCCTCCCCATCGCGCTCTCCGGCCTGACCACGGCCCTTGGCCTACTGGCCATCACATTCGTCCGCATCGAGGCTGTCCGCATGACCGGCGGGTTTGGCGCCTTGGGAGTGCTCGGCGTCACGGCACTCAGCCTTACCCTGCTGCCCGCTGGCCTGGCCCTCGGTTCCCGGCCGATTCCCCGGCCCCGGGGCTTTGGCTGGATCCAGCGCCGGGCCGCCCCAGCGCTGGTGGCCGGAGTAGACCAAAGGCGGGGCGCCATCCTGGGCGTGTGGGCCGGGATCGTCATCCTCGCCGGAGTGGGGGTGGCCGGGATTCAGGTCGAAACCGACGCCACCCGCTGGCTTCCGGTGGGCAACCCCGTCCGGGATGCCTATGAGGAAATTCGCCAGACCCTTTCGGGAATCAGCCCCATGAACATCGTCGTCGAAGCGCCCCCGGGCGGAAGCGTTCTCGAGCCCCGGGTGCTCAAGGCCATCGACGGGCTCGCCGCCCACTTGGAGACACTGCCCGAAATCGGAAAAACCCTTTCCCTCGCCGACCCCCTGCGCCAACTGCACGGGGGCTTTATGGATGACCCGAGTCAACCACTCCCGGACTCCCTGGCCCTGTCCGAGCAGTATCTTCTGCTGCTCGAGTCCCTCGAGCAATTGGAAGATCTGATTCGCTTCGACCGATCGGGTGCCAATATCCTGATCCGGGCCGATGACAACGGATCCGCAGGCCTGGTCGGTGTTCGCGACACCGCCGAAGCGTGGTGGAGCGAGCACGGCCCCCCCGAGACCCGGATCACCACGACCGGAATCATGTACGAATTTGCCCGAGCCGAGGACGAGATTGCCTACGGACAAGTGCGCGGGCTGGCCGTCGCCCTGGGGGTAATCTCCGCGGTCCTGCTGCTCATCTTTCGCTCACCGGGGCTCGCCCTGCTGGCGCTGATCCCCAACGCGATTCCCCTGTGGCTGATTTTTGGGACCCTCGGCGGTTTCGGACTTCCTCTGGATGCCGGCACCGCCTTGATCGGCTGCCTCGCCCTGGGCGTAGCCGTTGACGACACGATCCACGTTGTCGCTGGTTTCCACGCCCGAAGTCAGGCGGGCTTGGCGGCCCCCCAAGCCCTGAAAGAGACCTTTGTCGAGGTGCTTCCCGCCATCGCCAGTACCACGGCCATGATCGCCGGGGCCTTTCTCGTGCTTGGGTTCTCGGAGTTCACCATCACTCGAAACCTCGGCTTGGTCACCTCGGGCATTATGGTGCTCTGCTTCGTGGCCGACGCCACGTTGCTCCCCGCCCTGCTGATCCGCCGAAAAAAAGGCTGACCCCAGCAAACGTCTCTTGATCGGGTCCGGCTATAGTCGGGCCATGCATCCCGACCCGCCGCCCGAAGGTTATTCCCATGTCGAAAGTGAGCACATCGACAACACCGGCAGCGGAACCCTGCGCGCCGGAATCTTCGGGGTTTCGGACGGATTGGTTTCGAACCTCGCCCTAGTGATGGGCGTAGCGGGGGGAACCGGCCAGAGCGGGGATGCCGTGGTCGTTGCCGGAACCGTGGGCTTGCTGGCCGGCGCGTTCTCCATGGCGGCGGGTGAATACATCTCCATGAAGACCCAGCGCGAAACCATGGAGAAGCAACTTCAACTCGAGCGCGAGCACATCCTCGCCTTTCCCGAGGAGGAGCAGGCCCACCTGGGCCATTTGCTCGTGGAGAGCGGACTTTCCGAGGAGGATGCCCGGGACATCGCACACAAGGTTCATCTGAATATCGACCCCGCCGTGGGTTTTCACGCGCTGCTCGAACTCGGAATCGTGCCCCAGCAGATGGGCTCTCCCATCGCGGCAGCCGCGGCCTCCTTTGTTTCCTTCATCGCCGGCGCCATCATCCCCCTGCTCCCCTGGCTCATGCTTCCCTCAGCGCTGACCGAATCGATTCTCATTTCGGCGATCGCGCTGATGGGGGTCGGCGGAGCGGTCACCACCGTGACAGGGCGCAGCGCTTGGTGGGGCGCCCTACGCCAATTGGCTTTCGGTGGCTTTGCGGCGGGAGTGACCTGGTTCCTGGGACGACTCGTAGGCGGCCAATTCTGACCGGTCTCTCGGGCGTGCCGAACACGAGGAACTCACGTAGCCTGGATCGTCTAGGCCCATCTAAAATTTCACAAATGAAGAGTCGAGAAAGGAAACCACATGCCCAAGTATTCCCGAGCGGAACTCCTCGCCGCCTTTGAGACGTACAACAAAGCCCGATTGGAATCCCAGAGCACCGGGGACTGGAATATTTGGGCAGGCATTTTCACCGAGGACGCCCACTACGTGGAGCATGCATACGGCGAATTCCAGGGGCGCGAGGCCATTGCAAAGTGGATCTGCGACGTGATGGCCCCTTTTCCGGAGATGACTTTTCCCCAGGACTGGATCGCGTTCGACGATGAAAAGGGAGCCATTGTTTTTCAATGTCAGAACCGGCTTCCCCATCCCACCGATCCGGATGGCGAACCTTTTTCATTCCCAACCTGGACCCGGCTCGTCTATGCCGGAGACGGACTCTTCTCGTCGGAAGAGGACATCTACAACCCCTCCAAGGATGCGGGCCCCACCATCAAGGCCTGGGCCCAGGCGGGAGGCCAATTTGCCAGCAAGGAGAAGGTCAAGATGGAGCGCTCCTCGCGTTAGCCCCCGACCTTGAGCTTTGAGTTCGACCCCAACCCCAAGAGGAAATGCAATGACGACCCCGACCCCCGCCTCCATCCCCGGCTCGATCCCCGATCTTACCGGGACCCGAATTCTAATCACCGGCCCCACCAGCCAGGTCGCGCTGCCCGTCGTGGCGCAATTGGCCAAGAACAACGATGTCCATGGCCTGGCGCGCTTCCAGAAGAAAGAAGCGCGCGACCAGATCGAGGCTCTGGGCGCGAAGACCCTGGCCGTCGATCTGGCTTCGGGAGATTTCCGGGACGTCCCCCAAGACTTCGACTACGTCCTTCACTTCGCCGTAGTCAAGACCGGCGATTTTGATTATGACCTGCGCGCCAACGCCGAGGGCGTTGGCCTCCTCATGGCCCACTGCCGAGAGGCCCGAGCCTTTCTTCACTGCTCTACCGCCGGGGTCTACCACGACGCCGAGAACCATCCGCTAAAGGAAACCGACCCCCTGGGCGACAACCATCGGGTAATGATGCCCACCTACAGCCTGTGCAAGATCTCAGCTGAATCGGTGGTGCGCACAGCGGCCCGGCTCTTTGATCTCCCCACCACCATCGCGCGCTTCAGCGTTCCCTACGGAGACAATGGCGGTTGGCCCTGGTACCACCTGATGATGATGAACGCCGGGGCCCCGATTCCCGTTCACAACGACGGGCCGAGCCTCTATAACCTGATCCACGAGGACGACTACACGAACATGATCCCAAGCATGCTGGCCAATGCCAGCGTCCCCGCCACCACCCTTAACTGGGGAGGGAGCGAGGCCACCAGTATCGAGGAGTGGTGCCAGTACCTGGGCGAATTGACCGGACTGGAACCGAAGCTCTCACCCACGGAGAACACACTTCGCGGAATCCAGCTTGATCCAGCCCTCATGCACGAACGCGTGGGACGCACCGAGGTCGCGTGGAAGGACGGCATTCGCCGCATGGTCGAAGCCCGCAACCCGGAACTCTTGAAAGCCGACTGAGCCCTCTCGGTCGCGGTCCACCGCACCCGATCACAACCCATCCCACCCGAAGGCGGCAAGCCGACCACCAGGAGGATTTCCATCCGCATGGAAAAACGATTCGAGGGCCGCGCAGTGCTGGTCACCGGCGCCGCATCGGGCATAGGACGAGCGACCGCCGAAGTCTTCGCACGGGAGGGCGCCCGGGTGGCATGCGCGGATATCAGCGAAGAAAAACTCGCGGACACGGTGAGCCGCATCGAGCAGGACGGCGGGACCGCAATCGCCCTGGACGTGAACATTGCCGACTCGGGGGCGGCCACCGCGGCCGTGGAGCGTTGCGCGGCAGAACTGGGGGGGCTGGATGTGCTGGCCAACGTCGCCGGGATTCTAAAACTCGATCACGCGCACCGCTTGACGGACGAAGATTGGAACCGTGTGCTGGGCGTAAATCTCAGCGGCACTTTTTTCATGAGCCGGGCGGCGATTCCTCATCTACTGAAGAGTCGGGGCAGCATTGTCAATGTTTCATCCCTAGCCGGGCTCAAGGGCCAGGCTTACGGAGCGGCCTATTGCGCTTCCAAGGCCGGTGTTGTCGGCCTAACCCGGGTGATGGCTGTGGAATACGCCAAGCAGGGCCTGCGGGTCAATTGCGTTTGTCCGGGGGGTGTCGAAACCCCGCTGATCGCGGGCTTCGCGCCGCCCGAGGGCTTCGACGCCGACTTGATGGGGCGGCTCAGTCTCGTGCCCGGTCTGATCGGTACGGACGAGATCGCCGACGCCATTGCGTACCTGGCCTCATCCGCCGCTCGCTCGATCAACGGAGTGGCCCTGCCCATCGATTTCGGGACTCACGCCGCCTAACCCGGCCAGAGCCAAGAGCAACGGTGGTAATCGGGGGGAGAGCTGGGGGCGAGAGCTGGGCGCGCCGTGGCTGGCGCGACTAGATCCGAGCGATGATCTCATCCCCAAAGCGCGCGATCCCATCGATTTTCTCCTGCAACACATCGGGGTTCGCGCCATAGAAGAGCCAGGGCATGGTCGTCAGGTGCGTCGCTCCGAGATCGGCTACGCGCCGGTAGCCATCAAGGTCGTAGGCATCATTGCAGGTCACCAGAATTTCGAATGGATCAGCCGCCCTATCGCACTGGGCGCGAAGCGCCCGGACCCGGGGAATCAGTTCGGCGAGTTCTGCGGTGCTGTGCAGGTCCGAGATCCAGCCGTCCCCCCGAGTCGCCGCCCTTCTCAACGCCGGGGCCGAGAACCCTCCTACGAAAATAGGAATAGGCATGCGGGGCGCGGGACTCATTTCCAATGGACTGAAGTCGTAGTCCTTTCCATGATGCTCCACCCAACCGCCGGCCCAGACCTGGCGCAAGACATCGATCATTTCATCGGTGCGGCCTCCGCGCCCTTCGAATCCCTGGCCCAGGAGTTCGAATTCCTCGCGCATCCAGCCCACCCCGATGCCGAGTTCTACGCGATCCCCCGACATCACCGCGGCGGTCCCCACCGACTTGGCCACCAGGAACGGATTCCGCATGGCCAGCACGAAGACACTGGTAAAAAAGCGAATGCGTTCGGTGACCGCGGCCATGGCCCCTATCGCCACCCAGGGGTCGGGCCAATCCGTAAAGGGCGGCCAGCGAGGCAAACCGTCTTCGGTGTAGGGATAGGGGGTCTTGAGCTTCCGGGGCTGAATCACGTGATCCGACAAGGTGACTCGGGCGAAACCCGCCGCCTCGGCGGCGCGCGCCATGGGACCCAGATGAGCCGGGTCGCTGAAGGCCCCCGAAATGCCAAACTCCATTCCGGCAGTCTTACCCCAGTCCCCGCCGACTCGCACGACTCGGGAATGCAGAGGCCGGACATCGAAAATATCCCCAAAGGGAACCTTCTGCACATTTCTTGCGGGTTCACCGAGATGACAGAAATAAGACTAGGTTCCCGGGCTCGCATCACGGATAATGAGCTGCGCATTGAATGAGACCGGGCCAAATATCTCCCCCTGCGGCCCCGC
>CAWVXN010000196.1:0-5996 GCA_963933695.1 uncultured Myxococcales bacterium
AGGGCTAGGGCTAGGGCGAGGGAAGGGCGAGGGAAGGGACGACGGGCGCTGCCGTGATGCGGCGGAACCAACGGGGGCCTTGTCCAAGCCCCCGGCCGACTAGGCTTCGCTCTTGGCCAACATCACCCGCTCGAGTACCGCCTTCTGGGCGTGGAGTCTGTTTTCCGCCTGCTCGTAGATCAGGCTGCGTGCCCCATCGAGCAATTCACCCGTGATTTCTTCGCCCCGATGAGCCGGCAAGCAATGCAGGAGCCAGGCATCCGGTGCACCCGCCACAAGTTCTGCGTTGACCTGATAAGGCGCGAAGACCTTTCTCCGCTCCTCGGCCTCATCCTCTTGTCCCATGCTGGTCCAGGTGTCGGTGTACACGAAGTTCGCGCCCTCCACCGCCTCATGCGGATCCTCGCTCCAAGCGATCTCGGCGCCACTGATGGCCGCGAGCTCTCGGCTTTGCGCCATTACCCAGTCCGGCGGTCGATGGCTTCCAGGCGTTGAAATGCGAAAGCGCATTCCGACCTTAGCCGCGAGCAGAAGAAGAGAGTTGGCCACATTATTTCCATCACCCACGTAGCAGAGCTTCGCCTCCTGGGGGTTCATCACACCCGCAATTGTCTGCAGATCCGCCATCGCCTGGCAGGGATGCAGGCGGTCCGTCAAGCCATTGATGATGGGAATCGTCGCATTCTCGGCCAGGAGTTCCACCAGTTCGTGGCTAAAAGTTCGAGCCATGAGACCATCCACCCAGCGCGAAAGATTTCGGGCCACGTCGAGCGGACTCTCCCGCGTGCCAATCCCCACTTGGTCGGGCCGCAAAAGAATCGCGTGCCCGCCCAACTGTGCCATTCCCGCCTCAAAGGTGACGTGGGTTCTCAGCGATGGTTTCTCGAAATACATGGCCAGTGTGCGCCCTTGGAGAGTCTGCGGGCGTTCACCCGATCGGTGTAGGCTCCGCAACTCCTGGGCCCGGGCGAGCATCTTCATGATTTCGTCTGCCGACCAGTCGGCAACGCTCAGAAAGTCCTTCGGCATCGGAGTCAGGTTTCCACGCAGGGTTCAGGGTGAACGATAGGCTTAGGATCAGGGGACAAAAACGGTACCAACGCCCGCGTCGTCGGTAAAAATTTCCAGAAGCACGGCATGAAGAACGCGACCATCCACGATGTGAGCACAGCTCACACCACCTTTCAGCGCATTCATGCAACATCCCACCTTCGGAATCATTCCCTCGGTAATGGTTCCTTCGGCGATGTGTTTCAGAGTCTCTTCCACGGTCAACTGGCTGAGCAGTTGACCGTTGGAATCCAGAACGCCCTGGACATCGGTCAAAAGCATCAATTTCTCGGAATTCAGCGCCGCAGCCAATTCACCGGCAGCTTCGTCGGCATTCACGTTATACGTTATCCCCGAGTCATCCACCCCTATTGGCGCCACGACTGGAATGAATCCCGATTCGGAAACCGAAGTGATCACGCTCGGATCAACTTCGGTCACTTCGCCCACGCGGCCAATATCCTGCCCGTTGACAGTCTTTTTTCGAACCCGCAGCAACGCACCGTCGCTCCCGGTCAACCCCACGGATCGGCCACCCGCCCTCTGGATGGATTCGACAATTTCCCGGTTGACCTTGCCCCCGAGCACCATCTCCACCACGTCCATCGTTTCATCGTCAGTCACCCGAAGACCTTCAACAAAAGTGGATTCCTTGCCGAGTCGTTTGAGCGTGGCTCCGATCTGTGGGCCACCTCCGTGGACCACCACCGGCCTCAACCCGATATGCTTGAGCAGCACGACATCCACGGCAAAAGACGCTCTGACCGAATCATCCGTCATCGCGTGCCCGCCGTACTTGATAACGATCGTCTTGCCGAGGAAACGCCGCATATAGGGCAACGCCTCGACGAGAACCTCTGCCTTTTCGACCAGGTTCTGCATCTCCGTATCCCATCTCCAAAAACAGCGGGCTCATTAGCCCGGCAAGCCCGGCGAATTCTTATTGGCAGCGGCCCGGGGTCTCTCGGGCCAACCTGCACAGTCCTGTGCGCTCAGGCACTCCCCTCGCGCCGGGCGGCGGCGACGTCTTCGATGCTCGCCACCAGACTACGGTACAAAAGCCCGCTCCGAACCGCAGCCGAAAGCGCCGCGGCGGCCACTTCGCCAGTGCGGGGAGAAACCGATGCCTGCTCGGGGAGAAAGGCGCGAACGACCCCGATCACCTTCCCCCGGATCTTGATGGGCATACACAGGAGAGCCTGAGAAGCCCCCTCCAGCGACGTATCCACCTCGGAATCGAATTCGGGGTCGGTTGCGAAAATGCTGTGCACCCGGGCATCCCCGGTCTCCACGACGCTCCCCGTCAGGCCCCGATTCGGAGGGAGACAAATTCGATCCTGGCAGCCAATTCCAACTGTGGCGGTCTCTAGCCTCAATTCGGACGAGTTCGAATCCACGAGATAGAGCGAAACCAATGAGGCGGAGAGCCCGGCACCCAGCGCCTCCAGGGCACCGGCAAGCGTCCGCTCGGGGTCGAGTTCGTCGGTCGCCGCCCGGCAAATTTCGAGGGCAAGCTCTGCATCCCGGCGCGAATCCGTCTCGTTTTCAGTTTTGGGCAGAACGTCGAGGGTCTCGAGCCAGTCTTCATCCCGAGCAACCACGGCCATGGGCTCCCGATCCAGATCGATCAGCCTGCCTGGCCTTTCCAGTAACCGAC
The DNA here is from genome assembly GCA_963933695.1 of uncultured Myxococcales bacterium. GTDB lineage: Bacteria > Myxococcota_A > UBA9160 > UBA9160 > UBA4427 > JAZXM01. The sequence continues at coordinate 2,708 of CAWVXN010000196.1, forward strand.
CTCTCCTACCCGCAAATAGCCGTGTGCCGGCAAATTGCTGAGCAAGCAAGCGCAGGAGAACCAGTGCCTCTTCGCCGAAGGGTTTGCCATTCAAGCTTTCGCTGGCGCACAGCACGCCGAAAGCCTTTCCTTCGGCGATCAGGGGAGCCAGCACGAACGAACTCCCCTCGTAGCGTTCGGGGACGACCATGTGGCTAAACCGGTAGTCGCTGCTCGCATCGGTCACCGCAAACGGCTCGCCCAAGGTCAGTGCGAAGCCCGCGACTCCTTCACCAGGAAGAACCACATCCATTTCCGCGGCAGGAACCGAATGTCCGGTGCACGCCTCCACGCGCAACCAGTTCCCGGGCTCGTCGAGAAGCATGAGCGACACTTTGCCCGCCCCGAGTGCCGCCGCGGCGGTCTCGACGATCCCCTCCGCGAGGAGCGATGTGCGTTTTTCTTCCCAGCTCCCCGCCAAGCGGGCGATCAGGCTTTCCGACCTCTCTACAATTTCCCGCACGCCCTCGCGCAGCCGATTTCCGTCCTGCCCGGATCGCCATGCCGCGATTGCCCGTCGGACTGCGAGCCGTGTTTCCCGGGGATGCAGCGGCTTGCCGAGGTAGTCCCGGGCGCCTTTTTCCAGCGCGTCCAGGATCAGGTCGTGATCCACTGCCTCCGCCATCAAGATGATCTGAGATCCCGGTGCGACCCGCCCCAGAAGAAGCATGAGTTCGAGACTATTCGCATCGGGCAGACGGGTATCGAGCAGCACTATCCCCGGCTGAATCTGTTGGGCCACTTCCAGCGCAAGGGCACCCGAGGCCACCGTCCGGCAGAAAAGTCCTTCAGGGGCAAGAATTTCCTGGACCGAATGCCGAACTGCTTCCTCGTCATCCACCACCAGAATAATCGTATCTTGAGTACCCACTCTTCCCCCACACCCCAGGCCCGCGGCCTGGGCGACTCAGAGAATATACTGCGAGAGATCCTGATCTTCGACCAGATCGCCCAGGCGATCCTCGACCATCTTCGCGTCGATCACGACCCGCCGGGCCGACAAGTCCGGCGATTCAAAGCTCAGATCATCGAGCAGGCGCTCCATAACGGTATGGAGCCGCCTGGCCCCGATATCTGCGGCCCGCTCGTTCACCCCGGCGGCCACGTCGGCGATGGAGTTCACCGCCCCTTCCTCGAATTCGAGCTCAATTCCCTCTGTGGCCATCAGTGCCGTGTATTGCCGTACCAGCGAGTTGGCGGGTTCGGTGAGAATCCGAACCAGGTCGTCCCGGCTGAGACTCGCCAACTCCACACGGATCGGAAATCGGCCCTGCATCTCGGGGATCAGATCCGCGGGCTTGGCCACGTGAAAAGCCCCCGCTGCGATGAAGAGGATATGGTCCGTTACGACCGGGCCGTGCTTGGTCTGAACCGTCGAGCCCTCGACGATGGGCAGGAGATCCCTTTGGACTCCTTCCCGGGACACGTCGGGGCCGTGCTTACCGCTCGCCCCCACGGCGATCTTGTCGATCTCATCCAGGAAGACGATTCCAGCCTGTTCCACCCGGCGGATGGCCAATTCCCGCACCTCGTCCTGGTCGACCAGCTGGGTGGCTTCTTCGTTCGCATAGGCGATCCGCGCCTCGTGGACCTTCATTCGCCGGCGCTTCGTCTTATTGGGGAACATTCCTCCCAGGAGATCCTTGAACTGAACGCCCATCTCCTCGACCCCTTGGGGCGTCATGATCGACATAGAGGGGCCCTGCCCCTCCTCGGAAAGTTCCACTTCGATCTCGCGATCGTCGAGTTCCCCGAGCCTCAACAACTTGCGCAATTTTTCCCGGGTCTCGTTCGGGGGGTCAGGCTGAGAGGAGTCCGGCGCACCGGCCACCGGAGGCACCGGAAGAAGCGCGTCAAGAACTCGTTCTTCCCCCCGCTCCTCGGCCTTGGCGGCCACCGATTTCTTCGACTCCTCGGTCACGAGGGAGATGGAAAGCTCCGTAAGATCCCGGATGATCGACTCGACATCCCGTCCGACGTACCCCACCTCGGTAAATTTCGACGCCTCCACCTTGATGAAAGGGGCCTGGGCAAGCTTGGCCAGCCGACGGGCGATTTCGGTTTTCCCGACACCCGTCGCGCCGATCATGATGATGTTCTTCGGGGCAATTTCGTCCCGGAGATCGGCAGGAACCTGTTGCCGACGCCAACGGTTTCGCAGCGCGATGGCCACAGCTCTCTTGGCGTCGCGCTGACCAATAATGAAACGATCCAATTCTGAAACAATTTCTCGGGGGGTAAAAGTAGGAATCGAACTCATGGGAGACTTTCTACGCTGATCGAATCGTTGGTATAGATGCATATATTGGCGGCAATCAAAAGCGACTCGGAGGCAATTTCCTCCGCTCCGAGCCCCGTGTGTTGGGCCAGGGCCCGGGCCGCAGCCAACGCAAAAGATCCACCGGAGCCAATCGCCGCGATGCCATCGTCGGGTTCAATCACGTCGCCATTGCCTGAAACCACCAACAGGGACTCGGCGTCACCCACCAGGAGCATGGCCTCAAGCCGCCGCAACATCCGGTCGGTCCGCCAATCCCGGGCAAGTTCCACCGCGGCCCGGCGGATATTGCCAGGCGAGGCCTCCAGCTTGGTCTCAAGTCGCTCGAGCAACGTCAACGCATCGGCAACGCCCCCAGCAAAACCCACCACCGCCTTGCCTCCGGCAACCCTTCGAACTTTTTCCGCCTTCTGCTTCATGACCATCTCACCCACGGTCACCTGGCCATCCGCCGCCATGGCGATGCGCCCATTCCGGAGCACAGCCACAACAGTGGTGCTCCGTGTTTTCGGTGTGTCGCCGTTCATTCCGCTTTCTCCTCGCCCCGGATTCTTCCCCCGGGGCGCTTCTTCTCCCGACTGGGGGACTGCTCCGAGCCCCGACCCCCACCCTTCGCCAGGCCGGTCTCCCGGGCTCGGGGGTGGGCACTGTCGTACACCTGACGAAGATGTTCCACCGAAACCGCCGTGTACTTCTGGGTAGTCGAGAGGCTGGCGTGCCCCAGGAGTTCCTGGATCTCCCGCAAATCAGCCCCCATATCGAGCAGGTGGGTCGCGTAACTATGCCGCAGGCGATGGGGGTGCACCCGGTCATCCAGCCCCCCAGTCCGCCCCCGGCGTTCGAGCCCGCGCCGGACATCCCGGGCCGAGAGGCGCCGGGGCTTGGGTTCGTGGTTGCGACGCAGAACTGTAAAAAGAGGTTCGGCGAGAACCCCCGGGCGACGGCGCTCGTCGAGCCAGCGCGAAAGCGCCT
>CAWVXN010000197.1:0-5960 GCA_963933695.1 uncultured Myxococcales bacterium
AGGTGACGCGGGCAAATCTCGGGAGGGGTGGATCCCCGAGGGCTACCTCAAAGCCAACCCGCCCCCGACCCTGCGCTTGGCCCAGGCCGAAGAGGAAGTCTCTCGCTTGACCACCGAGTTCGAAACCCTGGCGGAAGAAACCCAGGCCCTGCGCGAAAAAGAAGCGGCGCTGACCACCGCCGATAGCGCTCAGGAAGCGCGTATCAAGGAACTCACCCGGGAGAACATGAAACTGCACGCGGGCGACCGATACCCCGAGTGGATCACCGGCGCTTCCATTCTTGCCGCAGGGATGTTGCTGGGCAGTGTGCTCTACCGAGCCTCCACACGCCGCCAGCAGACCCGCATCCGTCTCTAGGCCCCGAGCGGGAAGAACCCGGCCCACGCCCTCTCCACTTTCGAACGCCACTGCCGAACGCCACTGTCCAACTACACTGCCGAGCCCGGCTGCTCATCCCGCTAGTCGGGTAGCTACTCGGGTGGCTACTCGGGTGGCTCTGCCCCGGCGCTGCTTTTCGGGCCCAAAAAATAGACGCAGCTGGTGAGGAGCAGAAGCGTTCCGAAGCCGGCCATCGCCCAGGTGGCCTGCTGGAAAAAGACCAGCCGAGACACCTCGGACGCGGCCAGATCCTTGTAGAGCAGCATGGCCACGGATCCCGTATAGCCCACGGCATCCGCGAGATAAATCGCAAAGACCGCCGTGCCCACGATGGCCGAGTTCGCCATCAGCCTTTCGAAGAGCAGGGACCCGTAGGGCACATAAGCGAGATACGAGCCAAGCCCAATCAGCGTCATCCACCAGAACCCGCTGATGAGTTCGGCCTGGAGAAGCAACGTGCTCACCCCGAGCAACGCGGTTCCCCCCGCCATCACGGCGAAGGTGGCAATCAGGCCCGGTCGGCTCCGGCGAACAAGATTGAGCAGCCCCAGGGTCGAGATCACCCCGAGCGCCACCAGGCTTTCGGCCTGGGTAATGATGGTTTCGTTGCCCGCGTAGGGGTATCCGAGCGCTTCGAAGATCTCGACGGAGAAGTTGTCCCGGAAATCACGATACGCGGTCAGCAAAAAATAGGCGCCCACGAGCATGACAAGGCCGGGCAAGTATTCGCGCAAGAAGGCGAGACGCTTGGCTCCATCCATGGAGGCCCGCGCTTGACGTTGTTCAATGTCCACATCTGTACGGCGCGGCAGTTGCGCGAGCATCCACACGAAAAGAACAAAGAAGGGCAGGAAGTGTAGACCCGTAATCGCCGGCATCCAGGACTCGCTGACCCGGCCCATCCAGCCTTCAACAAAATTTCCCAGAATTGGAACTCGGCCCCACCACTCGGCTGCTGCGCCGCTCATCATGGCGCGGCCCGCGTCCTTGACGATTCCGCTGGACACAATGAAGGAACAACTGAGCCCGGCCAGAAGCAGTTCCGACGTGACCCGTCCCTCAAGAAAGCGAACCACCAGACCCCACACCATGCCCAGGGAGAGGCCGTTCAAAAAGATTGCGAGGGTCTTCCAACTTCCGGGAAGCTCGGCAAAAAGAAGCAGGCTCAACTCGGCCCAAACGATCAACCCAACCAGGGTCAGCGGGTGATAACGGGGAGGCAGTTCGGAGCAAACGCGAATGCCCACGTACTTGGACAGCGCATAACCCAAAACCTGGCTGATAACGATCGCGCTCTTGAGTTCCAACGCGTCGATGGCAAATGACTCTCCGGCGAAAAGCGCCGCTGCGAACGGCTTACGGAAAGCATACATGCAGAAGTAGGCACCAAACGAAGCCACCACCGCATAGGCGACAAAAACCCCGCCCGGGGCACGGCCGAGAAACCGGGTCAACCGACCGGGTTCGTTCAACCCGGGCGCGGGCATGGCAGGCTCTTCTTCCTAAAATCTCGCACCCGACGGGCCCCCTGCCTAGGACTCAAGGAATTCGTTGAGCTTTGCACTCAATTCACTCATCGCAACGATCAACAACCGATCGCCCGCCATGATTCGGTCGCCGCCTTTGGGGAGCAGGGTCTGATCACCGCGTTCGAGCGCCGCGATGACAACGCCCGAGGGCAGTCCCACGTCCATCAGTGGCGCAGAGGTGAGTCGACAATCGGGCTTCGCATCGACCTCGATGATCTCGACCTCTTCGCCCAGGAGCGCCGCCCCGGAACGAACGCCACCGCCACGAATATGCTGAATGGTCTCGCCAATTGTCAGCAACCTCGGGCTGATGATCGCGTCGATTCCGATGTCGCCCACCATGGACACCATGGCGGGGTTATCGACCAAGACAATGGAGCGGCCGGCGCCCAGTCGCCGGGCCAACAAGCCCGACACGAGGTTGGATTCGTGATCGTCCGTCAACGCGACGAAAGTCGAAACCTGTTCGATCTCTTCGTCTTCCAATAGAGCTTGATCCGTGCTTTTGCCTACGATGACGAGAACGTGGTCAAGTTGGCTCGCCGCCGCCTGGGCGGTCGCACGATCCTCTTCGAGCATCACCACTCGCTCGTCGCGTTCCTCGAGGCGCTTGGCCAGGGCGAGCCCGATCGGCGTGGCCCCGGCCACCATGATGCGTCCATGCCTTTCGGGAGGAGCTCCCACCAGGGCCAGCACATCGGCCAATTCGTGACGGGCGATGGCGAAGTACACGAGATCCTTGGCAAGGATCTGCTCGGTCCCCCCCGGAACAATCCAACGGGTTCCGCGCTGAATCGCGACGGCGAGGGTGGGCGTAGAGGCAAACAACAGTTTCATGTCCGAAACTTGCAACCCAGCGAAATCCGAGGTCGCAGCGATCCGAAAACCCGCGACGAAAACGCCGCCGTCGAGGAATTTCATCACGTCCACGGCCCCGGGCACCTCGAGAAGCGACGCGATTCGCTCCACCGATGCCGTGTCGGGATTCACGCATACACCCTCTACCGGGCGATCCTTGCACGCCTGGGTAAAGCCTTCCTCGTGGTCCGCATCGTGGACACGAACCACCACCCGGGGCGTATTGAATACGTGGGTGGCCAGGAAGCCCACCACTACGTTGGACGCATCGCTCTCCGTGGCCGCCACCACCAGTCCAACGTTCTCTATCCCGGCGCTGCGCAGGACCGGGGCCGTCGCCCCGTCGCCCTCGAAAATATGGATGTCGAGGGTTTCCCCGACCTCGCGAACACGGTCGGGATCCTTCTCAACCAGGGTGACGTCGTAGCCATCTCGGGAAAGGCGATTGGCCAGCGTCTGCCCGACAAGCCCGCCACCCACGATGAGGACCTCATTGCGATCCAACTCGGCGCCCTCCCCCTTTGGACCCCAGTGGCCCTGTACTGACATTCCCCGACCCAGCGCGGGCAAGAGTACCGCGGGCCGCCGGCGACGACGATGCGTCCGCCCCAATTGGCCGATTATCGCCGGATCCTACCCCAGCCCGGACCCACCAGGCGCTATGCTGATCCCATGGACGCAAAACTTGCCTATTGGACGGCTGCGACGCTGAACATGGGCGTGCTGCTGATTTTTGCCGCCTCGGGCATACGCCGAGTCCGAAACAGAGAAGTCGCCCGGCATCGGAATCGCATGCTGACCTCGGTCGCCCTGGTCCTGGGCTTTGTCATCTCCTACGTGCTCAAGCTCGTGGCCCTCGGACGCGAAGACCTGAGCATCTGGAGTGACGCCGCCATCTGGACCCTGCGCTTTCACGAACTCTGCATTTTTACCATGCTCGTGAGCGGGGGGCTGGCCTTGCGGCGCGGATTGGCACTCGCGCGAACCCGGGCCCTGAGCGACAGCGAAGACGCCCCGGAACCCCTGCCCGGAGCCCTCAAGGGCCACGGAAAGGCCGGAAGAATCGCGGTTTTCGCCGCGGGTCTCGGCTTTGTGAGCGCATGCGGGGTTCTGTCGAGCATGTACGGGCGCGCACTCGGGTAGACGAAAAGTCCGTGTGCGGCGCCAGCCGGGGACGAACGGAACGGGAGATCAATGGATACGGCCACCCAGGCTTTGCTCGGTGCGGTGGTTGGGCAGGCGGGCTTTTCTCAGAAACTCGGACGCCGGGCCCTGGTGTGGGGAGCGATCGGCGGCCTGCTCCCCGACCTCGACGTACTCGTCATGGCCGGCGGCGACCCCTTTGCGGAATTCGTCTACCACCGGGGCTTCACCCACTCCTTGTGGTTTGGTCCGGTCGCGGGCCCGGTCCTGGGCTGGGCGATCTGGCGAGCGTACCGTTGGCGCGGCCGCGATGGCCTCGGAGAGCCCGGCGCACCCTCCATGCTCTCGGCCTGGATGGGGCTGATGGCCCTGGCTCTCTTCACCCACCCCCTGATCGACGTCTTCACCAGCTACGGAACCCAACTCTTCGCGCCCTTCTCCAGGCAACGATTCGCCTTGGACGCCGTGGCGATCGTCGACCTGGCGTACTCGGGAATCCTGATCGCCGGCCTGGTCATCGGCTGCGCGCTCCATCGCCGGGGTAGATCGGCTCAGGCCGCCGCGCTGGCGGCCCTCGCCCTGTCTTGGTCCTACATGGGCTACGGCTGGTGGCTGAACGAGCGGGCCGAGCATCAGGTCACCCTTGCGTTGGCCCAAGCCGGCCATCCCGAAGCCACCGTCCACTGCTACCCCACCCTGATCCAGCCCTATTTTCGACGCTTCGTGGCCCGACGGGACGACCAGGTCTGGGTCGGCGTCCACACGCCCCTCGCGGGTGGGGCGACCGCGTGGGAGCAATTCCAGGAAACGGAACCGAACCCCCTGGTCCTCCGACTACTGGCCACGCCCCGGGGACAGGTGTTTTCCTGGTTCGCCATGGAGGAGATCTCGGCACGGATGGTCGCCGAGCCCCCCGGCTTCATCGTGGAAGTCGACGACCTCCGCTACGGATTTCCAGGGACTCCCCGCCGCGGAATGTGGGGCATTCGCGGCGTCTTCGGACAGAACGAGCAGTTACTGGCACCCGTCGAGAGAACCCGCCACCCGAATCCACCGCGCATTGGCGCCAAGGCGTTATGGCGCGCACTTTGGGGAGACTTTTCCGAGCTTCCCGGCGGTCCGGCATGAGGGCCAGCAAATTCTCTCGGCTCCTGATCGCTCCCGCCCCAGCCCCCAAAACCGCCCGAGGAACTGAGTCCGACTCAAGACCCCAGCCCCCGGCATGGCGCCTGTGGATCGGGATTTCCCTGGCCGTCATCGGCCCGCTGTCCGTCCAGGGAGCGGAGCTCCCCGAACCTTCTCCGGCCCTTAACCTGCCCCTTTCCCCTCCCTCGGCTTCTCCCTCTCCTTCTCCCACTCCCTCTGCCCCGCCCTTTCCCCGAACCCCGCCCTCAGCCCAGGCCCACGAACGGATGAGCGATGCCCTCGCGCCTTCCCTGCGCGTCGTCGCGAACTCGGCGCGCTTCGCACTGACCTTTCCGGGAGAGGGCTGGTTCGCCGTGGATCCCCAGAGCGAAGCCCGATTCGCCGGCTTGGACCTCGCCGTCTTCCATCGCGAGGGGGGGGCCTGGCTAAAGGGTCGACTTGCCCGGCGTTCGAATCGAGGCGTCGAGGGCGCGCTCATCGACGAGGCCGTCCATGTCAAATATCTCGTGAACTACGATCCGGAAAACGTCGAGACCGAGATCTCCGTGGAGAACTATCGGGGATCGGCGCTCTATTGCGGACGGTTGCGTCAGGGCAGCGCCCGAAAAGCGTGCGCTCTTGTGGCCGTGGCCCTGCATGGGCGCCAAATGGTGCGCATCCACGCCCTGGTGGACGCCAAGACTCCGCGCCGACGAGACGCCCTGTTAAGCGAGTTGCAACGCGCCCTTGCGAGCCTTGAACTATTGGACCCTCCCGCCACCCCGCCCGGCGCTCCCTGAACTCCGCTCCTCAAACTCTGGGGAGGGGTCCTTGGGGCCCCTTTGGTCCGGCGAGCCGACCCGCTCTCGGCAGAAATTTACCAATCCATTCCCCAGGGGGGGGGTAGAGGGAGGGTGCGGGAGAGG
>CAWVXN010000198.1:0-5955 GCA_963933695.1 uncultured Myxococcales bacterium
AGCGGCTTCGGGAGAGGAAGACGGAATCACCCTGGACTACCGGGTCTACGAAGAGCGCCCCTGGAATGTCTACGCCCAGTCTGCCAACACCGGCACCGAACGCACCAGTCTCTGGCAAACCCGGGTCGGCTACGTGAACCGTCAACTCAGCGACCGAGACGACGTGCTGTCCATCAACTACATGAATTCGGGCTTGGACAATGTCCACAGCGTCCAGGCGGCCTACGAGGCCCCGTGGTTCGGCCCCCGACGCGCGGATTGGATGGAATCCAGCCCCCGGGAAGCCACGGCGCTCAAGTGGCTGAACCGCAGCGGCATCCCCTGGTGGGGCGTTGCGCGCCTGCGCTGGCACGTCGATGGGGGGTGGACTCGAATCCAATCGGATGTCATCGAGCCCTTGCCCGGCGGTTTCAACGCCGTGGACTCCCTGTTGAGCAGCGACTGGCATGTCGGTGGCGGGCTCAGTTACAACGCCTTCCAATACAAGAACTTTTTCCTGGATCTCACCGCCGATACCCGCTTTCGCGGCGTCCAGCTCGACAACCGAAGCGCCGGAAATCTGGCGGATGTCACCCTGGCTGTGGTGGACCTCGGGCTGAAGTTCGATCGCACCAACGCCTACTCGGCGCTCTTTGGCCGTATCCGGGGCGAGTACGCCTCGGCCCTGGGCAGCCCCGGCGAGTATGGGGAGGAATTCGGGGGCGGACTCGGCCGAGCCTCGACGGATTCCGACTGGTGGGTGATCCAGTTCGAAGGCGGCGTCAGTCAATACCTCGAGCCCCTGCTCTTTGGCGCTTCCTGGCGCAACCCCAACACCCCGCGCACCTCGACCTTGAGCCACGAGATTTCCCTGGGCGGCCGGGGCCAGTACGCCTTCGACTACCGCCTGATCCCCCAGAGTTCCCAGGTCATCGGCGGGCTCTACAGCGTTCGCGGTTTTCCCCAGGGCATCGCGGTGGGCGACAGCGTCTACATCGGCAGCTTCGAGTACCGCTTTCACCTTCCCCGCTCCCTTCCGATTTCCCGCAAACCCGTCAAGCTGCCCTGGGTCGGCGATTTCCGTCTCGCCCCCCAGCAGGTCTATGGGCGACCGGATTGGGACCTGGTCTTCAGTGGCTTCATCGACGCGGGCAAGAGCATCCGCAACAACCCCGAATTGGCCTCGGGCACCGAGCTGAATCAATTCCTCGTGGGCGCGGGTGCGGGGATCGAATTCATCTACAAGGGCAATTTGAGCGTGCGCGTCGACTGGGCCCGGGGCATCCACCAAGAAGTCGATTGCAGCCCAACGACGCCCTCGGGTAGCCCCGATCTGGGCTGCCTGAGTGCCCAGAGCGAGACCCAGACCGATGGCAACGGGAAGTTTTATTTCATGATCAACGGGGTCTGGTAATGAGACTCGAATCGCAACCCATCGACGAGGGGAACCAGCCCATGCGAACCACCAGCGGACGCGTGTCTGAGGGGCTGAGAGCGCGGCCCGACCCTCCTTCGAGCCACGGGCCTGGCCAGCGCTTGGCCGCCCACCTGACCCTTATCGCCTTCGTGCTCGGCAGTGGACCCGGGACGGGTTGGGCCACCGAAACCGCCTTGGGAAACGTCACCGCGATCCACGGCGAAGGTGAGTTCACCGTCAACACCGACGCCGTCACCGAATTCAGCCAGCAGAGTCCCCACGCCATCCTCGACTGGCAGACCGACTTTCAGCAGCCAGCGAGCCATAGCCTCGAATTCCGCCAGGACGCGGGCTTCGTCGTGCTGAACCAGAGCCCCGGTGAGCGCGCCAGCGATTTCTGGGGACGCGTGGTCTGCGATGCCACCTGCATCTTTGCCAACCGGGCGGGCATCAACTTCCAGGACGGCTCCTTCGTCGACGTAGGTCAGGTGATTGCCGCGGCGGGCGACCTCGCCCAATCGGATTTCCTCGCGGGGCAGTACCACTTCACCGGCCTGGACGGCCGGGTCACCAACGCGGGCCACATGCAGGGTCAGGGCATCGCGCTCCTCGGACGTTCGGTGGCCAATTTCGGTCACGTCGAAACCCCCAACGGCAGCTTCGTGATGGCCGCGGGAAACGAAATTCAGCTCCGGGATCACAACAGCCCCATCGTGATTCAGTCCAGCCTTGGCGCGCCTGACGATCTCGGAGGGGGGCCCGCAGTGGAGAATACCGGCACGATCGAGGCCGGGAACGGCCGTGTGCGCCTGGCGGCGGGGGACATGCTGTCCTTTGCAATTCGTAATACCGGGAGCATACGCGGGGGAAGCATCACTCTTGAAGCCGGCGAAGGCGGAGGAGTGGAGGTTCGCGGCGTGCTGGATGCTGCCGACCGCGGGGCTGCGGGACCCGACGGGGAGACCCGGGGCGGCGAAATTGATGTATTCGGCGATTTTGTCTCGATCCAGGCCGGCGCCCTGCTCGACGCCTCAGGCGCCGGCGGGGGCGGCCGGGTACGGGTGGGAGGCGAATTCCAGGGGGGCGACGGCGCGCCCACCGCCCGAGGCACTTACGTCCACACGACGTCGGAGTTGCGCGCCGACGCGACAGAGCGAGGCAATGGCGGCGAGATCATCGTCTGGGCCGATGAAATCGCCCAGATCTACGGAACTCTCTCGGCTACCGGCGGGCCTCTGGGCGGATCCGGGGGCTTTGTCGAGACCTCGGGTAAGCAATGGCTCGATATCACTCGGGCCCCGAACCTCCGCGCGCTCAGCGGCGCTCCGGGGGATCTGGGCGGTGACTGGCTCATCGACCCCAACAACATCACCATTGTGGCCGCCGGGTGCGACCAGAGCGACCCGGCCTGCCTTGACGCCGGCCTCTCCCAAGCCCAAATCGAAAACCCACTCTTCCAACTCGATGGTGGGCCGGTGATTCGGCCCACGGTCGACGACTCTGAAATCCAGGCCGGACTGATTTCGGGCGCCCTGGAACAGGGGGTCAACGTCACGATCCTGACCGACACCATCGCGGCCCAGCAGGGGGATCAGAACGGCGATATCACCGTGCTTGCCGCCATCACGCCCGATGCCACCAACGCGTCGCCGGGCAGCCGAGCCACCCTCTCCCTGCTCGCCGCCAACAACCTCATCGTGAACGCAGCCATCGGCGTCTTCCCCGACCCCAACGCCGATCCCACCGCCGCTTCCAATTTGGCGCTCTCCTTGGTTCTCCGAGCCGGCGACCTGTCCCAAAATCAGAACCCCCTACCGGCGGATGAAATTCCCAACGCCTATGTGGGAAACCTGGAAATCAACGCCGACATCAACACTGGCGGGGGGGCCGTTGTGCTCGATGGCATTAACGTCATCGTCGGGGCCGACATCACCACGGATGGTGGCACACTGGCAATCAGCAGCTTTGCGGGAAACATCACCCTGGGCGGCGCCATCGACACCACCACCGCGACCCGAGACGACGAGGGGAACGAGCTTTTCGGCGGAGCCGTCGCAGTCTTTGGCGAAGCCATCCGAGTGCCTAACAGCGGGGCCCAGCCCGGGGAGAGCCTCGTGATCGGGGGGAATATTGTTGTCGCGGGCACCGTGAACACCGACGGCGGAACTGTCGCCCTCTTCACCACCGGCGGAAACATCAACGTGGCCGGCGAGGTGGACACCTCGGTGCTGCAGGCCCTGGACACTCCGGTTGCCGGGGGGAACATCGAGATGCGCGCCCGGCGCACCGAGTTCCCGCCCCTCTCCAGCCAGGATCCTGAAGCGCTGACCGAGGGCGGCGGAATCACCGTCGCCGAGGGCGCCCGGTTGGTGACCGGAGGCGGCGACGTAACCCTGGGGCTGGACGCCACATCAAGCACCGCCTCCGCGTACCAAATCGTGGTGAACGGCCAAATCGACTCCACCGGCGCGGCCGATGCGGTGGGGGGCGCGGTGATTTTAGTGACCGCGGACGAAGGCGCTTCGGTGACCATCGCGGATCTTACGCCGACCGATCTCATCCACACCTCGATCGTGACCGCGGGCGGCCGAATTCAGAGCGTGGGCAGCGGAAGCTTCCGGCTCGAGGACGCGACCCTGGACGCACGCAGTCTCCCGGGACTCGATCCCGACTTCGCCGTCAGCGATATCGGAATCTTCCACGCCGGGGATGTCGACATCGTCGAAAGCACGGGAACCACTCTGCTCGCCGCCGACCAGGCCATCCAGATCGCCCCCGGCCTGCAAATTGGGACCGGCAACATCACTTTCTCGGGCGCCCCGGAAATCATTGGCGAAGAAGTCCTGCTCTCCGTGGGCGACGGATTCGGCGGCGAAAGCACCGAGGCCTCCATCGCCCTCGGAGCGGCCGACTTTCACAGCCACGGGGGGCTGAACGCCGCCCCTCTGCGGTTCTCGCTGCTTCAAGAAGCCGACTTCACGTTAGATTCAACCGTCCTCGACCGCATCGCAGGCGGCAATCTTGCCCAGCTAGAACAGTTGACTCTGGCCGCCTCCGACGGCTCTCTCATCGTCGATACCGGTTCCGACGTCCCAGGCGTGCCCGGCGCACTCTCTGCCCCCGGTCCGAATTTGGAACTCCGTCTCTCCGCTGGAGCCGCTGGTCCTGGTGCAATCGTGGTGGTCGACGGGGTGGTCGACAGAGCCTTCTCCCCCGATAGCCTGGCCCTCCTGCAACTCGAACTCGAACAGGGCTTCACCGTGGACGCCGATCTCGCCGACTCCATCTCCGGCGCCGCCCGAGATCTGATCATCAGGGCCGGGACGCCGGCGATCGCCGAAGATCCGAGCCTCCTCATCCAGGGCAGTCTCTCGGCCAGCGAGTCCATCGTGCTCCACGCGGGAACCCAAGGCGAGGGCGACCTGGCCTTCGCCCAATCCGACCCCCTCGCCGACCCCGCCGTCAACCCAATCACCCTCACCGCCCCCAGCCTTACCCTCCGGGCGGGGGACGGCGATTCAGCCGGGAGCGCTGCGGTGCGCTCGGAGACCCTGGCCCCTCCCAGCGTCGAGGCCCCGGAAGGCGCAAACGTCCTATTCAGCAGCGGCAATGCGAGCGCGCTCACGGCGTTCACCTTGCGCCAGGATGCGCCCATCGATGACACCACCGTCCCGGACCCCGATCGTTTCACGAACGGCGTTGCCGGGGTGGACTACACCCTGCGGTCGGACGGAACCGGCACCGAGGGAACCGGCATTACCCTGGGCGACGACGGAGCAGCCGGGTTGCTCGATACCCGGCTGAGCCTTCATGCGCTTGGGGACATCGACCTGAGCGCCATTACCGAGACCTTGCAGGTCCGAGGTCTCGACATTGGCGGGCTCGGCGCCTTCACCTACACCCAGGCCCTGAACGAAAAGGTTTCGTTTACCGACCCCGCATCCGACCCCGGGTCGAGCCGTCTGGTGGTGCGCGCTGGCCTCGTCAATCCGGGGACGCTCAGCTTTGAAGGTGACATGACCCTCAAGGCCGACGAAATCCGTCTGGTGGCCGGAGATGGCGTAGGCGGCAATGCGGGCGAGTTCGCCTCCTCCGTCGATTTGTCCCCGAGCGCGGGCGCGGCACCCATCTTTCAAAGCCTGAGCCCGGGCACCGCCCTTGAGTTCGTTCTTCGCCAGGACGCGAGCATCGAGAATGCCAATCTTCCCCTCCTCACCGAGAATTTCGGCGGCATCGTACCCGGACGCCTCGCCATCCGGTCCGATGACGGCGTCATCGCGCTCAGCGTAAATGCCTCCTCCAACCTGCCCTTGCTCCAGGCCAGCGAGCGACTCGTCCTCTCGGCCCCGACAATCAGCCTCACGCGCAGCGACGGCGAAAACCTCGTGGTCGGCGACGTGCTCCAATCTGGCGCCGGTCCCCTCGACCTGCAGTTCCGCACCGGCGGCGCCAACTTCTCGGCGGTCAACTCCGAGGGGACAACCGACGCACAGACCGGTGAGATTCTGACCGACGCCCAGGTTCTGCCCGGTTCCCAACTTCGCCTGACCGCCTTTGAT
>CAWVXN010000199.1:0-5917 GCA_963933695.1 uncultured Myxococcales bacterium
TCAAAGACCTCCAAGCCGAGGAGAACTACAGCACCTTCGGCGTCTACGGACGTTCGAAGCTTGCCAACATCCTCTTCACCCAAGAACTTGCACGCCGAGAGGCCGGAGCGGGAATCACCGCAAACTGCTTCCACCCGGGTTTCGTGGGCAGTGACTTCAGCAAGAACAACGGACTCTTTGCCCGGGTCATGATGACTGGGGTGGCTCCCTTTGTGCGGAGCCCGAGCAAAGGTGGCGAGACCGGTGTCTACCTCTGTACTTCTCCAGAAGTGACAGAAATCTCCGGCGCTTATTTTTTCGACATGAAAGCCATCGAACCCGCCAAGCGGGTTTTTAATCCTGGCGATGCCCAAAGGCTTTGGGAGGTGAGCCTCGATCTCGCTGGCCTCGGGGAAACAGGCACTGATTAAGAGGCCGCCATCATGCGCAATCCCGAAGACAACGCTACAAGTTAGAGATGAGCTCCAGCACTCCAGTCCAACTCTCTCCTCGAACTTTTATCCTGATCAACGCGGTTGTCTGCAGCGCTGCGGTGGGCTTCCTCGTTTGGCTGATCTACTTCCACGAGGGCTCGCCCGAGCAGTCCAATTCGAGCCTTCCAGCTTTCAATGCACTCTTCAATTCGACCAGTGCGCTGCTCTTGCTTGCTGGCCTAGGCGCGATCAAGAGGGGCAAGCGTGCCCTCCACAAGCAACTGATGCTCAGTGCGCTTGTCTTTTCAGCACTCTTCCTAGTCAACTACATCTACTACCACTACAGCCAGGGAGATACCCTTTTTCAGGGCCAGGGAGCTATTCGGCCGATCTACTTTGCCTTGCTCATCAGCCACGTGGTGCTCTCGATAGTGGTCCTGCCCATGATTCTCACGTCGGTCTATCTCGCTCTGACCGAACGCTTTGCCATGCACAAACGATTTTCTCGCTGGACATGGGGCGGCTGGATGTACGTCTCCGTGACTGGAGTTCTGGTCTACTTGATGCTGCATGTCTTCGAATGGAGCGACTAGCCCATAAAGGCCTGTCCGCCGTCGACTGCGATGCTCTGCCCGTTCACGTATGCGCAATCGTCCGAACAAAGTGTCGCAACAAAGCGACCGATGTCCTCTTCGCACTCGCCTACCCTGCGCATAGGAATAGTCGCAATGAAGGCGGCCGACTCTTCGGGATTGTTTTCGATCCACCATTCAAGCCCCGGTGACTTCGCGTGGGGAAGAATCACATTGGCCCGAATTCCGTCCGCCGCCCATTCGCTGGCCGCTCCTCGGGTCAAAGCCCGAATGGCTTCCTTGACCGCCGCATAGGCGCTGTACCCCGTGGCATCCCAGCGCTTGGCGGCAGTGCTTGCCAGATTCACGATGCTCCCACCTCCCTTGAGATAGGGATGGCAGAGCTTCATCAGCCGAAAAGTCGCCAGAGGGCCCGATTGCCAGCCGGCTTCGAAAGCTTCCTCGCTCACCCCGGAGAGGGGACCCAACGGGACCTCCTGAGCGTTGTTGACCAAGATATCGATGGTTCCGAATTCAGCCACGGTGAACCCAACAGCCGCCTCAAGGGACGACAAAATCTTGACGTCACATTCGGTGGCAATGGCGACTCCGCCGCGCTCCTCGATCATCCGGACCGTCGCCTCGCATTTCGAAAGCGTTCTCCCCACAACGGCCACCCGGGCACCCCTTTTGGCCAAGGCGAGTGCAATGCCCTCCCCGACGCCCTGACCGGCTCCTGTCACGAGTGCCGCTTTTCCGTCCAACATCATCTTCTCCTCGATTGACTCACAATGTGTGCCCGATCTCCCCAGCGCCCCCGAGTTCACTCGCCCTTAGGATTCTTTCCCTTTCGGAGAAAATCCTGAAGTATCTGATCGTGACGGTCGGTATCGCTGGGACCCACTGGGCTCTGATAGGGAGCCCATCGCCGGTTGCCCTCTTCGATCTCATCGCCCATGACGGTGACCCTCTGGATGACTCGCTCACCGTCGAAATCATTGGAAACAAAATGTTGGGTACAGCGGTTGTCCCACATGGCCACCGTCCCCGGGCTCCAGCGGTAGCGCACGGTAAATCGAGGCTTAGCCACCCAACGCGCCAGGTATCCAAGCAGCAGTTCACTCTCTTCCACGCTCAGCTCGACGATTCTCCGAGTAAAGTGTTCATTGACGAAGAGAACTTTTTGCCCGGTTTCAGGATGCACCCGGACCACGGGATGCACGAACATGGTCTCGGGATGCCCGTGGGGTTCTGCATTGTGAAGGGCAGACAGCCCCTCGCATAGATCGCGGATCGGAGGCGAGAGTTCTTCAAAGGCCCGACCCAGATTGGCCCAAAGCGTGTCCCCGCCCACTTCGGGACATTTGAGAATTTGGAGAATCGAGATCAGCGCGGGCCGAGGAAGAAAACTGAGGTCGCTATGCCACTCGTCGGCCACACCGCCCCGGCTCGCCGTCAAGACAAAAAGCCTCTGTTCGTCCTTAGCATTCTCAAGGTGGGGGTGGCCTTCCAACTCACCGAAGTGCTCGCCGAAAGCAATGTGCTCTTCGTTGTTCAACCCCTGCTCGGGGAAAAAGAGCACATGATGTTCAAGGAGGAGGCTTTTGATTTCTTGGACACTCTCTGGGCAAAGTGAGCCCAGCTCTACTCCGCGGACCTCTGCACCCAGCGCGCTGGCAATCCGCCTCACCCGCATCGTGTTTTTCATTAAAAATCACCTTTGAGTTTCTCGGAGCAGCCCCCTGTGCGGAAGCGAGGAAGCGGCGGCGGACAAAGTGAAATTTAGCGCCCCTCAAAAACAGGCGTTTTCTTTTCGACGAAAGCCTTGACCGCCTCTTTGTGATCACGTGTGAGCGAGGTATGAACGTGGTGGGTTGCCTCAAGGTCGAGACATTCCCCCATATCTCCGCCCACGGCCCGGGCAATATTTTCCTTCATGTAGCGATAAGCGACAGTGGGCCCATGAGCGATCCGACTGGCGATCTCCATGGTTTCCTCCTCGAGTCGGTCGGCGGGAAACACCCGGTTGATCAGGCCAAGAGTTTCGGCCTGCCGGGCATCGATCTTCTCGGACAAGTACCAAAAGGTCTTCGGTGCCGGTATCGATCGTCCGCGAACCACTCATCGAGCCACCTCCATTCAGACTTGGGCGTGCTTAGCTTGCAACCAAAGCTGCGACGTCGAAGGCAAAACTAGCGTACTACTGAACCCGCTTCGTAGTAGTCGCGCATACTCACGCCCAACTCACGCATTCGTTTGCTCATTTCCGAGTTGAGGATCATCTCATCCACCCACTCTCCAACGCGCCCACCCGAAGGTTGATACAGGATGGTCAATGAAAGGTGAGTTTCCTCGCCCTCACCCTTCTCAATCCAGTAGCGAAAGCGGGCTCGCTCGAATGGCGGCGGAGGGCCCTCGGCCCCACGGTGAAGGCGAATCACAAACCCTCGGCCTTCTTCCCACTCCACCACCGTCTCGTCCAAGGGATCGCCACTGTCCTGGAATATCCTCCGACTGGCTCCAACACCCGTCTCGCGAGAAGTGAGTATTTCGACATTTTCCACACCGGGAACGTAGTGGTGGGCCAAACGAAGATTCTGCAGCTTTTCCCACACTTCGGGCTGGCTGAGTCGAATTACGAAATCTGACCGAGCCTCGCTCCAGCCATCGGGCTGACTGCGCGGGACCTGGGCCAGGACCATGACCATTCCTATCAGCAGAGCCAGCCCTAAGAAAAAGATGCGAAAGCCCGTTCTCAATGTCCTGATTCTGTCCACGTTTTCCTATACCCGTCCTTGGCCACTTTTGGTGGATTCCCATGGTTTGCAGTAGACAAACGGGAACCGTCGGATCAAAAGCGAAACGACCATTCGAGTTTAATCAGGGGTTCACTGCGAGTCGCCGTAATTCCGCCTTCGGTATCGAGTCCCTGATTGAACACTAAGAACACCTCCCGCCCGTCTTCAATAATCCAGTGAACACGGCTGTTGATTGAGGCGCTGTTGGTGAAATTTTCCCACTGGGCGACCGTAATCCACGCAAGGTTCGGGGTGAACTGAACGTTGACGCGAGCGCGCAAGAGGTGAGCCTTAAAGTCGCCTTCGGGCAACTGAGCATCATTGAGTTGGTACTCCAGTTTAAAGAGCCAGTGATAGTTCGGCCTCCAGGAAATCTCGGGGGAAACGCTGGTACTTGTCCCCCCGTAAAAACCACCATAGGTGACCTGTATCGCGCCTTGAACAGCGCGATTGTGACTCGTATCAATTCGCATATAGGCTCGGTCCACCGAGTAGCCTCCAGGTGAAATTTCTACGCCCGGAAAGACCATCAAGTGGCCGCGAATCCTCTTGTAATCGTGCCTGTAAGCGAGGCTAATATAGTCGCCAATTTCGCTTTGAAGAGTCAGCGGTATAAAATTGAACTGCGCGGAATCAATCTCATTAAACTCATCCGTGATCAGGTATCCGATTACTTTCGAGTCAATCGTCCGGATGTATTCATCCCGGCGGATCCGATTCCGATAGGAACCGCTATAACGCCGAATCGACTGTCGATCGACGAAGTCAGGATCATCAACAAGCAACTGGGAAGCGACCCTTTCCCGAGGGAGGTCGACAAAGCCCAACCCAGGATTGTAGTTTTTATCCACACCCGCAATTCCGACTTTCCAGTTTGTGCGATCGTTCGGATACTCCATGAGTGCGCCGTAACTCCACTCTTCTGCTGTCTCACCCTCGGTAAAACTTCTGGAAAACCATGCCTGTCCCATGAGCGTTTGGTCGCCATTGAAATCGCTGTTCGAGTAGTTGAAGTCCACGCCGAAGAGGGAATTGTCGAGATCACTCGTCGGATCCCCATGCGTAAAAATTGCTCCCAGTGTGGACTCCTCAAGGACGTTCATCGCCAAACGGCCCACGACGAGGTTCTTCTGCTTCTCGCCCGGGGGAGCGTCAAGAACCACGTCCATCAGGCCGAAATTAAGTTGATCCAGTCGACCGGTGACCTTTCCGCCTGCAAGAATGTCTACGGCCTCGGAATCTCCATCCGAGTTTTTAATGATCCCCATTTTCCTCGAATAAAAGGGAAGACCGTTCTTGTAACTCCGGCTGGCTCCATAGTCTGCAAAGCTAAAAATCAGGGCATCCTGCAGAAAGAAATCACGTTTCTCGGGAAAAAATAGGCCCGAGCGACCGAGGTTGACCTGGCGATCGTCGACCTCGGTCTCAGCGAAATTGGTGTTTGCGGTAAACGAAGCCACCACCGAAGGAAGGAAATTGTAGAAGGCATTAACACTCGGCTCGATGGCGTTTTCGGGCACCGATCCGTCGTGCTCGTTGACCCTTGTGGCCGTGGCCGAAGGTGTCAGGGTTATCCCCAGTCCCTGCTCAATTCCCAACATCCCCTCGAGGGTACCCGCGACACCGAAATCACTCACGAAACGCTGAGGTTGAGTATCACTCCAGCGAATTCGCTCATTGTTTCGGCGAATTCCTCGGGAGAAATTGATCCCCCAGACATCGGTCTCAGGGTCGAAGTTAAGCGAATGGAACGGGATCGCGATCTCGACGCTCCAGCCCCCTGAGTCAATGGAGGCTTTAGCAAACCAAAGTGTCTGCCAGTTGCTATTGAAGGCATCGCCTTCCACGAGCACATCGTGCCGGGAGCCTCGAGGATTGACCTCGAAGGCATATCCATTTCGATGGTCATTGAAGGTATCGAGCCCGACCACGATGCGATCGTCCTGCCAGAGGCGGGAGTCGCGCAGCATCAAATTTGCCACAATCGCCTGGGGGTCAGTGTCGTGGCAACGGATGCCGAAGTAAATAAATTTTCCGTCGGTCAGGATCCGAACATCCGTTCGCTGGGAAGGCTGGGCGCCGGGGACCGGTGTGACCTGAAGAAAGGTATTGACCAGTGCCGCCTCGGCCCAGA
>CAWVXN010000200.1:0-5892 GCA_963933695.1 uncultured Myxococcales bacterium
CATGCCAAGAACCGTGGTGGAGAGCCTCTCGACCCGGTGCTCGGGTGTATGCGCGGCGGCGGCCGTGCGCCGCGCCACGAACTGCTCGGTCGTCATCCCATCGAGGGTCGCGAATTCCGCGCTAAAGAAGACGTTGCCGGTAAAAACGTGAAAATTCAACGGCACCCCGGCCTCTTCGATCAGGCTCCAGAGCGGTTCGTAGACCGGCAAGTCGTAGGGGAGCCAGGCGTTCGCGCAGGGCACCATCAGCGAGCGGAAGCCCGCGGCCAGGCAACGCTCGGCTTCGGCCACCGCTCCCTCGACATGGTCGGTAGGGACGAGCCCCACTGGCAGACAGCGCACCGGATCCGGCGCAAAAAGTTCGCGGACCCAGTCGTTGTAGACCCGGGCCAGGCCAAAATTCATCTCGGGGTCGTGCAGACCACCCAAGCCCAGCAGGTCGTTGGGGAAAATCACTTCGGCGTGGACACCGTCGGCCAATTGGTTGGCCCGGCGAAGGGCTAGATCGGTCCCCCCGCTCGGCTCGTCGCGAAATTCGCGCTCACGGTCCTCGTCGGTCCGCCCGGTAAATACGTCGGGGGACTGAACCGTCGTCTGTCCGAGCACCGTGTAGAAAGCGCCCTCGGAGCGTTCCTCATAACGGGGCCCGGCCCTCTCCCTGAGCGCCGGGGGCACGCGCTCCCAGAAGGCCTCGGTTTCGTCCACGTGACCATCGGCAGAAATGATCAGATCGTTCACACCCACTCGGAAGCCCCCAGACAATCGGTCCACTCGGCGGAAATCGAGCGCCGAGAACCATCAATTTAGGCAGCCCACCGAAAGGGGGCAAGCCAAGGCTTCACGCCTCCTGACCGCCGTGCCTCGGGTCTCGCCGAGGGCCACTGGACCGGGCTGCAACCCCATGGTCCCCGACGGACCCAAGCCACAGGGCCACCGAGCCACAGGAACGGCAGATCCCGGGCAGGCGACTGCCGAGCGGTGTTATTCTCGGCGTGCGGACCCTGGCCAGACCTGTTCTGCGTCGGCGAGGTACACGTCACGCCCGGATCGGCTCGAGAATTCCGCAAATCCGTAAACAAACGCTCAACCGCGCATAGGGGAAAAGATGTCTGACTACGAGATTGAGGATCGCAACCGGGTACGTCGACTGCGGGAAAAAGCGCGCTACGACAAGGCCACCGTGCACGCCGTCCTCGATGCGGGACTCGTCGCCCACGTCGGCCTCGTGCAAGATGGGCAGCCCTTCGTCATCCCCATGATCTACGGGCGCGAGGAAGGCGTTCTCTACCTCCATGGCGCGAAGAAGACCCGAGTCATGCAGCTCTTTGGTTCCGGGGCACCCGTCTGCGTCAACGTAACGCTCCTGGACGGCTTGGTCGCCGCGCGATCGGCCTTCAGCTCATCGATGAACTACCGGTCGGTCACTCTCTTCGGCCGTGCCAAGGCCATCGAAGAAGAAAGTGAGCAACTACGGACCCTGAAAATCATCTCGGATCATGCCTTTGCCGGACGCTGGGAAGAACTTCGGGAACCCCTCGACTCAGAAATCAGACAGACGGGAATCGCGGCGCTCGAAATCGAATCGGCGTCGGCCAAAATTTCAGAAGGGCCTCCCGACGACGAGGATTTCGACTATGCGACCCCAGTTTGGGCCGGCGTAGTCCCCATCGTCAACCAGCTCGGAGAGGCCGAGGACGACCCGCGACTGCTTGCGGGAGTTTCGCTCTCGCCCTCCATCGCCGCACTTCAGGGAACTCGCCGGTAGCCCGAGAAGTCCTCGCGAAAACGATCCAGGGCAGAGGCTCTCGTTTAAGAGGCCAAAGGTCCTGAGAATCCGATTTCAGCGTTCCCAGAAACGGAACTTGTCCCGACGGCGATCGCTGACAACAACCTGAGCACAGTTACGCGCCGGAATAGCCGAAACGCCGCCACCGGGGTGCGTGCCCGAACCGCAGAGATAGAAGCCCGAAACCGGGGAACGGTAATCGCCGTAGTCGGGAATCGGCCGAAACGAGAACATCTGGTTCACCGACATCTCGCCCTGCATGATATTTCCGCCGATCAACCCGAAGCGCTCCTCGAGATCCGGAGGGGCAAGCACTTCCATATGTTCCACCGAAGCAGCGAAACCCGGGCAATGCTCATCCACTAGCCGGATGACATTCTTGCCGTACTTTTCACGCTCGGTTTCCCAAGACCCCTCGGCCAGGTCAAAGGGACCGAACTGGGTATAGAAGAGGGCCATGTGCTTTCCATCGGGTGCCAGATTCGGCTCGAAGTAGGTCGGGAACACACCTTCAACATAGGGATTGGCCGAGGAGCGCCCATATTTCGCGTCGTCCCAGGCCCGCTCTAGATATTCGAGGGAGGGTGAGATCGCAAAAATACCCGAGTGGGGGGCACCGGGATTGGGGCCTTGCCATCCCATGGGGGTGGGCAACTCATTCAGGGCAAGGTTGACCTTCACCGTCCCCGATCGGGTCTGGTAGCGCTTCACATTCCGAACAACCTCGTCATCCAGATTCTCTTCACCAATCAAATCCAGATAAGTGGTCAGTGGGTGGGCACTTGAAATCACCCTTCGAGCCCGGATGATTTCGCCATCCTCGAGTTCGACACCCACCGCGCGGCCTCCCTCAACGACCGCGCGCCGAACCGGGGCTCCGCTGCGAATTTCTGCGCCCCGGGCCCGAGCCGAGTCCGAAATGGCCCGGCTCACCGCTCCCATACCTCCGTGGGCCCATCCCCAAGCACCCGACACCCCTTCGGCTTGCCCGATCCAGTGGTGCAGAAGCACGTAGGCCGAGCCGGGGCTCATAGGGCCACACCAGGCACCCAAAATAGTTTGCGTTCCGAGTGCGCCCTTCACTCGGTCGTCCTCGAACCACTCATCGAGAAAGTCCGCCCCCGAGACCGTAAAAAGGCGCACCACCTCGGCGATATCTTTACGGCTCCAATGACGCAGCTTAATCGCCATCCGCAGAAATTTGGGAATCTCACTCACCCTCAGATTCGGCGGAATGATGAAAAGCAGATCTCGCATGAGGCCAGCCATCCGGTGGAAGTAGCGATCGAACTCGATGTACGCCTCGGCATCCTTCTTCGAGAATTGGCGAATTGACTCGGCAGCCTTTTCCGTATCGCTCCAAAGAACCAGGGACTGGCCATCGGTGTAGGGAACGAAATAGTCGGGATCGAGCACCGTCACGTTGTATCCGTATTTTTTGAGCTCGAGCTCATCCACGACTTCTTGAGGCATAAGGCTCACCACATAGGCGGCGGATGAAACCTGATAACCCGGCCAGGGCTCCTGGGTAACGGCGGCGCCACCTTCCTCGGAGTGCCTCTCAAGAACAAGCGCATCCATACCTGAACCGGCCAGATAGGCCGCACAAGCCAATCCGTTATGCCCACCACCGATGATGACAACGTCACGCTCTGTCACTCAAATTCTCCTTGAGCAAGGTCCGCAATTTTCGGAACGGGAAAAATACTGTTACGACTTTCGCGCTTGATCGTCCAAGACCAAGGACAGGCAGGATTCAAATTTTTCCATGGTCTCGTTCAGACACGAATCATCGTGGGCCGACGAAATAAAGAACGGTTCACGGGAGTCCGGCTCAACAAGAATTCCGGACTGGATCAACCGAACGGACAATGCATCGTAGAACTCGTAGTTACTGGTCGCCCAATCCCGATAATTGCGCGGGGCTGACTCCATGAAGAAAAGCCCCGGCATAGAGGGGTGACCGCTCCAGGTGTGGACTACACCCCGGGCCGAGAGAAGCCGGCTCATTCCCTGCTGCATATCCAGGCCGTACTGATTGATTTGTTCCAGGGCATCGGTTTCATCGAGAATCTCGAGGGTCTTCTCCGCTGCGGCCAGGGAAACCGGATGGGCCGCATAGGTTCCTCCCTGGGCTGACCCCCCCGGGCCGATGGTCGACATGATTTCCTCACGACCCGCCACGGCCGAAATCGGGTACCCGTTTCCCATAGCCTTGGCAAAAGTACAGATATCCGCATCGATGCCCATTAGTTCCTGGACGCCCCCACGCGCCACCCGGAAGCCGGTTTTGACCTCGTCCACCATCAGGACAACACCAAACTCGTCACAAAGTGAGCGAAGACGCTTGAGATAAGCCGGTTCGGAAACGATTCCCCCGGCGTTACCGAGGATGACCTCAATCAAAACCACGGCGACGTCATCGCCCTGCTCACGCAACACCTGCTCGAGTTTGTCGGCATCGTTCAGTGGCACCGTTTCGAACAAAGTTCGGAGTACTGAGGGAACGCCCCTTCCCTCGGACTGAACCTCGAGGGTCACCTCTCCCCTCTCGTCCTTTTCATGATGCATTTCCCAAAGGACACCATCGGAAAGACCGTGGTAGCCGCCCTCGATCATGATGTGTCGGCTTCTTCCGGTATACGACCGCGCCAACCGCAGGCCGGCCATGACTGCCTCCGTGCCCGAATTGGCAAAGCGCACCATATCCACCGAATCCACCATACCGGCAATTCTCTCGGCGACCACGTGCTCTCTCTCGGTGGAGAGCGCCGTTGGCCCTCCCACGATCATTCCATCCCGGGCCGCCTGATCCACCCGGTCGTCCGCGTAGCCGAGAATCGCCGGCCCGTAGCCCATGCGGTAATCCACATACTCGTTGCCATCGATATCCCACAAACGAGCGCCCTTGCCGTGGGAAATATAGAGGGTCTCATCGGGACCCCAGGAACGGTAATTGGAACTCACACCCAGGGGCAATCGTTTGACGGCCTTCTTGTAGTGAGCGTTGGACTTCTTGATCGAGTATTCGGAACTCATCGAAAGTTTCTCCAGAATTGCTTCTCGTCTTGCGCCGCAAAGAAAGTTCACCCGGGAGAGAGGGGCAAGCTTGGTCCGTTTTGCGCCTCCTCCCAAAAAAAAGAAAATTTGCGCCGCTAAGTCGAGTGCTCCGGATTGTCCCAGACGATCAGAGCCGACCAGCCATCCGTCGCCTCGTCCTCGATGTAGTTCTCCAGAACACCGCGGATCGCAAATCCATTCTCAAGTTGAAAGGTGAGGGTCGCGTCGTAGAGCTCCCCGCTGGCCACGCGATCAACGTATTCCGCCGCGGACATGTCCGCCTTGTGATTGACAAAATCGGGCATATGACCACCCGCGATGATCCCGCGCCTGTTGTGCCGAATAGCCAGGTCTTTGCGCAGTTCGTAGAACTTGCGGCCGATTCCTTTGCGCCGGTAGTCGGGGGAAACCGCAATATCAGTCCCGTAATACCAATCTCCATCGGGGTCATGATTGCCGCATTGATTCTCGCCGGTGATTTCAACGATCGTGTGCTGCGGGTGGTCAAAATCGAAATCCAGAAAGATCCCCCCGGCTTGGCCCACCAATTGGTCGCCATCAAGGCAGAGAAAAAAACCTTCGGGGAAAACCCGTGAATACGCCCTGAAATCGTCCTCGGCGAGCAACTCGTCGGGGTTCGCGTGCTCAAATATGCTGAGTTCCAGGCGACGGCAAGCCGGGGCCCAATCGGCAGTCAGCGTTTGAAATCGGAGGTCAGTCATTGGCTAAACTTAAAATGATCGTACTCGTTTTCACTCGGCAATCCCCAGACGGCCCACATCTCCCGGGTTCCCGGCCGCATGATGGCCGCTCCTGAAGACTCAATGTGGTAGGGCGGCTTCGACACCTGGCAAATCGCCTGGGGGTCGCGGGTCAGGGCCATCAGGTCGGCGAGTTCTATTTGGGAACGATCGAGCAATTCCTTTGCACGATCAAGCCGAGCCTGGGATGAAGCCATCAGTGCGGGCGGCTTGGCCGCTTCATGGATCTGCGAACCCGGATCCAGACAATGATTCGTGTGAATCAGGGGTTCCTCGCCCAGCACG
>CAWVXN010000201.1:0-5869 GCA_963933695.1 uncultured Myxococcales bacterium
CCTGGGTTCGTTGCTGGGTCTCCTCGCGGCGGGCATGGGGTCCAGAGGAGTTTTGGCCGCAGAGCCGGAAGCGACATGCTCCCTCGAGCCGGGCCGCAGTGTTCGCCATATCCAGGCTGCGGGCCTTGACCGCCGCGTACTCGTGGAGGCCGGGCCTCGTGTCGGTGTGGGTTCGCCCGTTGTCATCGTTTGGCATGGGTGGGGGGGTAGGCCGGAGAGCATGATGCGCATCATCGACCCGGAAAGAGACTGGTCCGAAGCCATCGTTGTGGCACCGGAGGGTGAACCACGTCGATTTCCAGGCCTTGGTTTTTCCTCGCATCCCGGTTGGCAGACTTCCGAAGGGGAGTTCGACGATCGTGATCTCGAGTTCTTCGACCGACTGCTCGAAGACCTGATGGAAACGGGCTGTGTGGACCCGAAGCGTGTTTTCAGCACCGGCTTTTCGAACGGCGGTTTTTTCTCCAATCTGCTGGCTTGCACTCGGAGTCAGTCCATTGCGGCGATTGCTCCTGTGGCCGGTGGGCTATGGGCGAAGACGTGCGATGGATCGCTGCCCGCGTTGGTGAGCCACGGGACTCGGGACCGTGTGGTGGCTTACACGGAAGGAGAGAAGAGCTTTGCCCACTGGGTCAAGCAGAATGGCTGCGAAACTCCGCCGAAGATTGTCAGCAGCGGTTGTGTATCGGCGGAGAACTGCCGTTACGAGACCGTCTTTTGTTCCTTCAAGGGCGATCACAGCTGGCCGGGCAAAGGTTCCTCGAACATCATTGAGTTCCTGAAGCGGCAGTGAATCCTCAGTCATCCGCCCGCCCCATACCCGGACGTTGTGCCAGAACCCAGCTTGTATGTCCTATCCCCTCAGTGCGTGGCGGTTCAGCGCGGGGTAGAGGCGATCTATGAGGGTCTTCCTCCGCGTCCGGCTGTGAGATAAGCGCAGTTCCGGTTACGGATATTGGGATAAGAACAAGAACATCCAAGCCACCCCCAAGCCACCCGTTAGAGCCAGGGTGCCAGGGCGGGAAGAGGCGGGGTGCTCGCCCGCCCGATGCCCAGGGACATATACCCATCCTGAAAGAAGGGACCTGCATCGCGCTCGGGTATATCTCGCAAAGCCACAAAGGGTGCGGCTACAAAAAACATCTGAAAGCTCACGAGCCAAACTGCAATATGACGCAACCGCGAAGGTTCGATGAGAATTTCCAGCGCGTACGCTTGGAAGAGAATCAAGGCGAAGCCCGTAATCGAGAAAAGATCCCAGTCATAGGGTCCCCAAAACGGTCTTAGTGCGAAGGCATAGACGATAAGGGGAAGGCACAGGGCGGCCAGAAAAAGCGCAGTGGTGTCCCTTCCGAGCTTTCGCCTGCCGATGGCAAACAGGAATACAAGAACCGGAATCGCAGACGGGCACAAGATGAAGGCCGCGTTCGCCAGGTATTTGAGTTGCGCCCGCGAAGCGAACACGACGTCCGTACCGATGCTGGGTTCTCCCCCCCAGCCCCTGACCCACCAACGCCTGGCTGTTTCCGCGTCGTTGCCCCCAAGGATCTCCACCGCGCTGGCTATCGATTCGTTGAGCGAAAAGTCGTCGCCGAAGGCAATCGCGCCGGCAATAAAAGCCATGAATGGCAAGGCGGCGACGAGCGCACCTCGGAAGAGCAGTCCGCACCAGCGCCCGAAGGCCAAGTCGCTTGAGGCGAGCCTGGGTAAAATAGCCAGGCTCAATGCCAGGCCTACGGCTGCTGCGTGAAGCCAAACCGCGATGCCGGCCATAAAACAGGTGAGGTACCAACCGCGTCCATTGCGGAGAAAGCGCAAAGCCAGCCACACATAGGCAGCCACCGCGACAAGTAAAAACGGATAGGTCTCGACGCGCCCAATAAATGCCCGCACGAGGCCAGCCGACAAAAGCAGGCCGGTGGACAGCCCAAAGGGGCGAACCGGGCCGAGCATGCCTCGGCGGGACATGCTGACCAGTAGGGAGACCGTCGTGCCGCCGGCCAGACAGCTGCCCAGGCGCACGAGAGAATAAAACGGGAGGTCGAGAAGCAATGCCAGCCGGGAGAGGCGAAAGATGATCCACGTGGCCCCGGCGTCGGGGAAAATGAAGTCGTACCCCTTGAGCATCGCACCGCCGAACACCCGGCCATCGGGTGAGAGGTCATCCCCGGTGAGCCCCCAAAAAACGAGCGCGACCCCCGCGCCCACCAATGGCGGCATCAGAGCGTTCTCGCCCACTCGGAGGCTGATCCGGTCCAGCCCTGCGAGGAGACTCCGTCGAACGGCGCCAGCCGAGATTGCGAGAGCAAGCGTGGCCAGGATAAGGCCTACAGCTACGGGCTGGTACGCCCAAAGGTTGACCGCCCACGCGTACCGCCCGAACGGTATCCCGCCATACTGAAGAGCGCAGAGCAGCGCCCAAGTTGCCAATATCGCCAGGGTCAGTCGCTTCTCCCCAATGGCGACCGCCCTGGTCATTGCTCCGGCCTATGGCCGGGCAGGAGCCGAGTTACGAGACCCGGCACGACGCGCCCCATCACCTTGTTTTTTGAACTCACAGGTCAACCCTCCCAGAATCCTATCCCCACTGCAAGGGCTAGCCGTCGGCAAAGTGCAACCAGCCCCGTACGAGAAGAGAGTCTTCCCTCGCTGTGCCACTGCCCGGAGGCGGATCAACAGTACGCCGGCCAAGAGTAGGGTAGATGGGTCGGTAGGTTCTAAACCGTTGAATCGACGAATCTTCGACGATAGTAGCCGGAGGAAAATGCAGAAATGGCTCGGCCCGATGATGTAGACGGTGAACTCGAATCCGAGGAACAACCGCGTCCGGCCAGTCGTACGCGGATGAGGCACGAGGCTCGGTCGGTAAGCCCCGTCACGGGCTCCCCGTAGGGATTTAACATAACGCCCAGGCTCGGACGTTGTGCCAGAACCCAGCTTGAATGTCCTATCCCCTTTCGGAAGAATCGGCGTGTCGGCAACAGAAATCTGTCTGGCACCTTCTTCAGGGGACACTTCTGGTCAAATCACTCAGCACGGGTTCATCGGAATGTAAGGCGTACCGCGGGCAAGATCAGTGTGTTAAGAAACAAGCATGACTGACCAACACAGCGCCCCGGTAAAGCAAGAGTTACTCTACGATCCTTCGATCCCTACACCGACCGATGGCGAGCGGGCCCGGACCTTGGTTGGGCACTGTCGGGTGGGCACCTTGTCAACCCTTGCCCTTGAGCCGCCGGGCCACCCCTATGGCTCGCTGATCACTTACGCGGTGGTCGATGATGCCCCGGTCTTCTTGGTCAGCGCTCTGGCTGAACACACAAAGAACCTGAGTTTCGATCCTCGGTGCTCGCTGCTGGTCGCCGAGATGAACGCCGACTATGCCCCGGGCAAAGAGAGCGGCGACATGTTGGCCCTGGGGCGGGTCACGGTGGTCGGGTCTTGCAATAAACTCAGCGGAGCCCCGGCAGCTCGCGCCCGCGAAGGCTATATCGCCCTTCATCCGAACGCTGCGTACTACGTCGACTTCAAAGACTTTGCCTTCTGGGCGCTAAAGGTCGAGTCATTGCGCTACATCGGTGGTTTTGGGCGCATGTCTTGGGTCGAAGGTGACAGCTGGCGCACGGCGACCGTCGATCCGCTTGCGCCTGCAGCGGCCGGCATCATCGAGCACATGAATGATGACCATGCCGATGCCCTGGTCACCTATTGTCTCGCCTTCTCGACAGCGACCGAAGTAGCTTCCGCGAAAATGACCCTGATCGATCGCTACGGTTTCGAAATGTCGGCCGAGACCGAGTTCGGTCGGCGGCCAATTCGCGTGGCCTTCGACAACGCGTTAGACAGCACCGACGAAGTACGCCCCGCGGTGATCGCGCTGCTAAAAAGAGCCCGTGAGATCACGGGGGCCTAGCGCGTGCCGAAGCGGCCGCACCGGGAAATGGCCCGCCACGGGGCTCCCCGTAGGGATTTAATATAACGCCCAGGCCCGGACGTTGTGCCAGAACCCAGCTTGAATGTCCTATACCCCCAAGGCTATCACTACATTCTCGTCAACGGCGAGATCACCTTCGAGCAGGACACCTGCACGGGGCAAACGCCGGGGCAACTGCTTCGGCACGGCGCCGGCTGAGAGAGGCACTCTCACACGGCCCGGAACGCCGTCTGACCCCTTGCACGGGAAGGTCCAGATATGTCCGAACCGCCCTCCTACCCCGACGGATTCTTTGACCGAGAAGACGAGCAAGAAGACTCAATCTTCTATTCCGTACCCCGACTTGTGGTCCACATCGACGCTTCAACCATCGATGCGCTGACCGATGCCTACCGGGAATTGCTGGACGAAAAAAATGAAGTCCTCGACCTGATGTCCTCCTGGGTCTCCCACCTGCCGCCGGAAATGAGCTTTCCCCGGGTCGCCGGACTCGGAATGAACGAAGCCGAGCTCGAACAAAACCCGCGCCTCCACGAGTTCGCCCGGCAGAACCTCAACCTCAATCCAGAGCTGCCGTTCCCGGATTCGAGTTTCGATGCCGTACTGAATGCCGTGTCCATCCAGTACCTGGTTCGGCCCGTCGAAGTTTTTCAGTCGGCCGCACGCATCCTTCGACCAGGCGGTGTCCATATCATCGCCCTCTCTCACCGTTGCTTTCCCACCAAGGCCATTCGGGGCTTCCGGGAGCTCGCCCCCGAAGAAAGGGGCCGGGTCGTCCAAACGTATTTCGAGAAGGCGGGCGATTACGAGCCGCCTGTCTTCCTCGACCGGTCACCGCACGTAGGAGACCCGCTCTGGATCGTGATGGCGCGAAGAACCTGATCCGGCCCGGGGCATCCGGGCTTTGCCTCAGGGCCCCAACCGTGCTCCGGGTGCTACACAGTCGCTGAGGGGGTAGGACATTCAAGCTGGGTTTTGGCACAACGTCCGGGTAAGGGCGTTGTACTGGAGGCAGCTTGTATATCCTATCCTCAGAATGGGCCTTCAAAATTCCTGTCCGCTCGCCTATTCCCGGGCTAGGAGGAGACGATGCGGACCGAGAATCGGTGGAAACTCATGGTCGGGGGAGTAGGGCTTGCTTGGGCGCTGCTGGCGGCAGGCACGTCGAGCGCGCAGAATTTCAACGCCGAGCTGTGGGAGTTTACGGGCGGGAACGCAGCTGAGCGTAACGTTTATAAATGCACGGCGTGCACCTTCGAGCAGGTTCTCGCTGTCCCACTGCCAGGGGACAACTGGGATAAGAACGTGTCCGAGGGAAACCGGCGCTTCTTCTTTCCCGAGGCTGCGAACGTCCCGCCCGTAGCGCCTCCGGGGACTCCGTTCAGCCTCGACCTCGTTCCCGAAATCGAGGGCGATGACCATTTCTTGATCGCGCGAGTTCTTTCGGGGTCGCTCCTCGGCTTTGGCGCCCAGGGAGCCATGGCCCTCGGCCGGGTGGAGCGCGGCACGACCATGACCTACTCCGCGGGCCAGGTGCTTCACAAGGTCGCGAGCCCAGATGGCGTCGGGTACGTCATGTTCTCGATGAGCGAGGAACGTACGACGATGTTCGATCCCTTCGTCTTGAACGGCCTCGCCGGAATGTCCGTTCCGGCCGGGTGGGCCTATTCGAGCGAGGTGGCGGCAGAGCATCTCATTGTAGGCACACCGGGCGGGGTCGCGAGCGTCTTCTCGGTCTCTGACTACTGGAACTTCCAAGAGATCATCGTCGTGCCTGAACCGTCGACCGGACTCCTCGGCTACGTTGCACTCGGAGTCACCGTCCCGCTAGCGCGCCCGTCACGGGCTCCCCGTAGGGATTTAACATAACGCCCATACCCGGACGTTGTGCCAGAAGGCAGCTTGAATGTCCTATCCCCACTTGCTTCGCGAACC
>CAWVXN010000202.1:0-5828 GCA_963933695.1 uncultured Myxococcales bacterium
AGGGATGGATTGCAAGGCCGCACCAAGTGCGGGCATCAGATCTATTTGTTGAATCGCTATTTCACTGTTTGATTCAAAAAATGATCGACTGAAAGGTCGTCGATCCGTATGCCCAGGGGAGAAGTCAACGATTACCCCAACGTGTAGATCCGTGTCAACAATTAGTCGACATCATCGTGCACAAAATTTCAATTAACACTCTTCGGTGTCAATCGCACTTCGTCCGAACATACGTGGTGAGAACAATATTCACTCGCAGCATTAAAGCGAAATTCCGATTCGCGTTTCACAAAGCGGTTTTCACATCGGTGTGGGGGCGAGGCCACCCGATTAATCATCGAGCGGAGACGACGAACCTATACCCGCCCGGGATGCACCTTCCGCCACGAGCAGTTCCACAACCAAAACCAACAAACCGATCAAAATAGACCCATCGGCAAAATTGAAACGCGACCAGGGTTCCGGATCGCCCCCCCCAACCTGCATGATCTCGATCACCGCGCCGCGAAATACTTCATCCGCAAGGTTTCCTACCCCTCCGCCCAGCACCAAGCCCAGTCCAAGCGCATTCACCCACTCGCCCCGAGCCAATCCGCGGTACAAGACGAATCCAACCCCGGCGATCAAGAGGCCGAGAAGGCAAAGAAACGCGATCTGCCCCGGCCGCGGCCATTCCCCCGTAAGCCCGAAGGCCAACGTCAGGCTCTGGGTCGGGATGAACGATAACTGCCCCCCGAAAAAGGATAAAATGGGTGCGGCCGGGTCGTGGGCAAAGTGCGCCAGCAAGAACGCCTTACTGAGTTGGTCGACCAAGAGAACCGACAGTGCCCCTGTAGTTAACCATCGAAAATTCGAGCGGCTCTCCATCCCGAGCGACCCCCCCATCCCTAACGCAGCTCCTCGGCACTCAGAGATCCGTCGCCCCACACGTTCGGCGCCAGCGTGGCTGCTCTTCTCAAGTAGAGCTCACCCTCTCCCGAACGCCCGCGGGATTCGAAGCTCCATCCCCGCAATCCGATCAGGTGCACATTGACTTCGGACGAACGCAGTCCTTCGGCCTCAAAGAGCGCCGCCGACTGATCGATCAGGTTGGCGGCCTGGCTGGCGTCGCCACCATCCAGATGGTGCCTGGCCAAGGCGAGATACGCGTATGGGTTGGTGGGGTCCACCTGAATCGCTCGCTCATAGCTTCCTTGGGCGCGCCTCAATTCGGTCTCACTGTCCATGCCCAGGTAGAGATCGGCCGCGGTATCCGCGTCGAGCCCTTGAATCACCAAGCGGACCGACGCGCGCCGGGCCGCATCGCCGCGCGCCGCGACGTCGCTCACACGAAGCGCACGCCCTCCGGCGTAATCCGTGCCCGGACTTAGGCATCCGCTGTACGTAAAAATACTCGCCAGGATGACGAGCCCCACAATGACTCGGCTACGGCCTCTTCTACGCCGACCACTCGTATCACGCGCACCGCTCTCACCACGCGCACCACTCTCACCACGCCCGCCACACCCGCCACACCGACCACTCGCACGGCCACGCGGCAGCCCAACTGCTTCCTCATGACGGATTTGATCGTCCACGCTTTCCCTCGAGTCCCAGTGCAACCACCGAAGCTAGCGGCCCAACAAGCGGCGGAAGGTACGACGGAAGAATCCCGGCTGCTCATCATCCCCCGCCACGGCCTCGACGGGACAAGTCGTGTCGGGCCCCGTGCCCTCGAGAAACCATTCGGTGCGGCTTCTAGGACAACCCGAAAGCGCCCGGGCTCCGCTCTCGGGATCGATGGCGATTTGCTCGAGACCTGGGGGCCGCGGAAAACGCCCCCGAACGTTCTGGCCGAGTATGTCACTGATGAAGTCGGTCCATATAGGCAACGCACCCCGACTGCTGGGCAAACCCACTGGCGCCGGATCGTCGAAACCCACCCAGACCACCGCGACCAACTCGGGCGTAAAGCCAACGAACCAGAGATCAAACTCGTCGTCGGTGGTCCCGGTTTTCCCCGCAATCGGACCGCGCATCCCCTGAGCGCGCACCCGGGCGGCCGTCCCTCGATCCACGACACCCTCGAGCAAGGACACCGCCAAGTAGGCGGCCGCCGGATCGATTGCCGGCACCGAGCCCTGCAGCGGACGATTTTCCTTCGCCATGCCCCCGGCCTCCACCACGTCCACGAACATGCGCGGGGTCGGTCGCCGACCGCCATTGGCGAGGGTCGCGTAAGCGCGAACAATCTCGAGGGGAGTCACCTCGGCGGTCCCGAGGGCCAGACTCGGAACCAGGGGAAGCGGGCTGGTGATCCCCAAAGCATGAGCCACCGAAGAGACCCGCGCGATGCCCACGCGCTGACCCAGGCGCACCGCCGGGACATTGAGCGAACGCTCGAGGGCCTCGCGCACGGAGACAGGGCCACGAAACTTGTGATCGTAATTTTCCGGCCGCCAG
Organism: uncultured Myxococcales bacterium; assembly: GCA_963933695.1. Taxonomy (GTDB): domain Bacteria; phylum Myxococcota_A; class UBA9160; order UBA9160; family UBA4427; genus JAZXM01. Next base: position 2,443 of record CAWVXN010000202.1, read on the forward strand.
GGCTCGGGGTTGTCCGGACGTTCGATCTCCAGGGGCGCATCGTCGAGAAAGTCCGCCAGGGTAACCACCGGACCGCCACTGGGCTCAAGGGCCGCCACGTAGACAAAAGGCTTAAAAACGCTGCCCACCTGCCGGCGCGCGTGCACGCAACGATTCCACTGGGACACCCCGTAGTCTCGACCCCCAACCAAGGCGAGGATTTCCCCGGTCTGGGGCCGCATGGCGAGCAAGCAGCCCTGGAGCGGTGGCGCGTCCTTCCGGGACCCGGACCACTGGCTCTCGATTCGCTCGAGGCCCGCCTTGAGAGCCCGAGCCGCCGATCGCTGAACCCGGGGGTCCAGTGTGGAGTAGATGCGCAGACCCTGGGAGCTCAGCACTTCCGCATCGTAGACGTCGGGCAGTTGTTGGCTGAGCGCGTCGAGAAAATACCGCGCCTCGCCTGTGTCCCGACTCACCGCCGCCAGGCGCAAGGTCTCCCTTCGAGCGCGCTCATGGGCGGCCGAGTCGATGCGGTTTTGCTCGAGCATCAAGTCCAACACAAGATTGCGGCGCTTGATCGCGCGCTCGGATTGGCGGTGGGGCGAAATTCGATTGGGGCTTTGGATGATCGCCGCGATCAGCGCCGATTCAGCCAGGCTGAGTTCCGCCACGGATTTTCCAAAATAGAGCCGGGCCGCCTCGCCCACACCGTGGACTTGGGTCGACCCCCGCTGGCCCAGGTAGATCTCGTTGAGATACGCCTGCAGAATCTCTTTCTTGGAGTAACGGGCCTCAACCACCAGGGCCATCACGGCTTCTTTGAGCTTCCGGCGCAGGGTTCGTTCCGGCGTGAGGAAGAAATTCTTGACCAGCTGCTGAGTCAGAGTGCTGGCCCCCTGCTCCACGTGCCCGGCCTTGATATTCGCCAGGAGAGCCCCCACCATCCGCCGCGGATCAATCCCGTAGTGTTCCTCGAAGCGCTTGTCCTCCACGGCATAGATAGCGCCCACCAGATGAGGGGGAACCACTTCGATATTGATCAGCTCGCGCTGCTCGCGGTTTTCCCCGAGGAAAGAGCTGACCGGCTCGGGCTCGAGAACCACCACCTCCACACTCGCCCCGGTGCCCGCCTCCTCGATTTCTTTGATCAACCCCCCGGCCAGGCGAAAGGTCAACTCCCGAGCGGGTTCTGGGCGAAGGGGATGGTCGAACGCGCGTAGGTGAACCCGCAGCCGACCCGGCTGCCACGCGTAGCCTCCGGGCTGCAGGGACCCGCCGTCGGGCTGCTCCCGGTAACCCAGGCGCAGCAGCCAGCCCGCGAGGTCCACGCGCTGCCAGTCCGTCCCGGGATAGACAATCAGGGGGGCGGAATAGACTCGGGAGGGCACGCTGAAGCGCCGGCCCTCAAAGCGAAGCTCTACGACTCGATCGATCTCCAGAACCCAGCCCGCGAGAGCCAGACCCAGACCAAAGCCGATCGCGGCCCCCACGCCTCCGAGCCCGCGCAGCAGCCACTGGCCCCCGGAGCGGGGGGCGGGCTTGCGCCGGGCCGAAGTGGCCCGCTTCCTGGACGCCGCCTTCCGGCTGGCCAATAGTCCCCCCCTTGCCGCGCTCTACTCGAAGCGCTTCGATGCCGTGGCGACACGATTCGTTCGGCGTTCTCGCCGCCCCGGTCCGCTCGGGCTCAATTTAGCCGTCTACGGAGTTCGGCGCGTGGGCGCTTGTCGTTTCCCCGCAGAACGGCGAAGTTACCGTGAACGAGGGCCCGAACCATGAGCAAAAAAACACATCCGACCACCGAGGGCAGCCGCAAACTCTGGGGGGGACGCTTCAAGGCGGCCACCGATCCCACGGTGGAACGCTTCAGCGCCTCCATTCACTTCGACCAGGCCCTGGCCCGCTACGACATCCGGGGGTCCATCGCCCACGCGCGAATGCTCGGCCGAACCGATCTGATTCCGGCCGCCGACGCCGACGCTCTGGTCGCGGGCTTGGAGAAAATCGCCCGGGAGATCGAAGCCGGCGAGTTTCCCTTTGATCCAGCTCTCGAAGACATCCACATGAACATCGAAGCCCGGCTCTCGGAGACCGTGGGGCCGGTGGCCGGGCGGCTGCATACCGGGCGCTCGCGCAACGATCAGGTGGCCACTGACCTTGCCCTCTACCTACGCGACGCCTGCGGAGCCGCCCAGCGCGGCATTCTCGATTTGCGGGCCGTCCTCGTCGAGCGGGCGAGCGAACACATCGACACCGTCTTGCCGGGCTACACCCATATGCAGCGCGCCCAACCCGTTCGCCTTGCCCACCACTGGCTGGCTTTTTTCGAGCTTCTGGGCCGAGATGCCCAACGCTTCGCCGATGCCTCGACGCGCCTGATGGAATGTCCTCTGGGCTCGGGTGCCATCGCGGGCTCAACCCTCCCTCTGGACCGGGGCGATACCGCTGCCGCCCTGGGCTTCGATGCCCCCACTCGCAACAGTATGGACAGCGTCTCGGCCCGGGACGGAGCCCTCGAGGTCATGTCCGCCGCCGCGATCTGCATGGTGGGTCTCTCGCGCTTGGCCGAGGAACTCGTCATTTGGTCGACCACCGAGTTTGGCTTCGTGGAGCTCGCCGACGCCTACTCGACGGGCTCGAGCTTGATGCCCCAGAAAAAAAATCCCGACGTACCGGAACTCGTGCGCGGCAAAACCGGGCGCGTGGTCGGCAACTTGGTTTCCCTGCTCACTACCCTCAAGGGGCTTCCCATGACCTACAACCGGGACATGCAGGAGGACAAGGAGCCCCTCTTCGATTCCGTAGCCACCCTGAGCGACTCCCTGGAAGTCATGGCGGGGAGCATCGCCACATTGACGGTCAACGTGGACCGGATGGCGGACGCCGCCCAAGACCCCATGCTTCTGGCCACCGACCTCGCCGAGGCCCTGGTGTGCGAAGGGGTGCCCTTCCGCGAGGCTCACGAGACCGTGGGGAGGATCGTGGCCCACTGCGTGGAAGGAGGCCACGACCTCGCCGAACTCTCACGGGAGACCCTGCAGGGCTTTCATAAGGCCTTCACCGCGGGATCCGATGACCTCCTCGAACTCGAGCGAAGCTTTGCCCAGCGCGACCTCGCTGGAGGCACCGCTCGGGTTCGAGTCGCCGAGGCGCTCGATGCCGCCCGGGCCGAGATCGAGGCCACCCACGCGCAGCTGGGTGGGGACCCAGGGCCGTGACCATCCATGAGCGCTACGGTGCTCATCCCCCGGCTGCTGACCGTCGGCTTTTCGGACGCCCTCGCAGCCAAGCCCTGCAGCCCTCGCAATCCTTCCGATCCCCGCAACCCCTTCAATCCTTCCGACCCTTTCAACCCCTACGACCCCTACAACCCCTACAACCCCCGCATCCCTGCCTGCCCCGAGAACAAT